>QIJM01000586.1 GCA_003232445.1 Paraglaciecola arctica | reverse complement strand
TTACGCGGTGACTCGGCTACAGTTTCTTGGTAGGTGTTTATTTAGAATCAGATTTTCACTGGGTTTTCCAAGATAGAATCCTTGTACATAGTCAATGCCAATCTCTTTTAGTGTTTCATAGGTTTCAATATTTTCCACGCATTCAGCAATAGTTTTCTTGTTCAGTGCGTGGGCAATTTGATTCATCGAGGTGACCATGGCCAAGTCGACAGAATTAGTAGCAATATCTCTTACAAATGAACCGTCTATTTTTATATGATCTACAGGAAGATGTTTTAGGTAAGTAAATGAATTAAAACCGGAACCAAAATCATCAAGCGAAAACTGACAACCCAGTTCTTTAAGTGAGTGAATCAGTTTTACCGCAAGATCCAGGTTCTTGATTGCTGCTGATTCTGTAATTTCAAAAATAAGATTCGCAGGGTTAATAGCAGACTTACGCAGAAGTTTTTTAACCAGCGGTAGCAGTGTCGGATCATCAAAAGCATAACTGGACAAGTTGATTGAAAATCGGCAGAGTTGGTTGTTTTTTTTGTGTATTTTTAGTTGTTCGATTGATTTTTCAGTAACCCACCTGTCGATGCTTTGTATTAGGCCAAATCTCTCGGCGGCGGGAAGGAAGCCCCCAGGGAGCATCAGTTTACCGTCGTCGCATGGCATTCTCAACAAGACTTCGTAGTGACTGATAGAGCCGGTTTTAACGGATACAATCGGTTGGTACACTTGCACCATTCGATCGGTTTCCAGCATGTCGCGAACGCGCGCGGCCCAACCCATGTCTGCTGCCATGTTATTTTCGCTGTTCGTACCTGGGTCGTAAAGGTGGACACAGTTGCGTCCATTTGATTTTGCCATATGGCATGCCATGTCTGCACGAGCCATGGCTTCATCAGCATCCTTGGTATTGCAGTCGAGTAGCGTGCCGCCAATACTGCAAGTGATATTAATTGCATTGCCGTTATGAAGAAATTTATATTCATTAAAAAGACGACAAAATTTTTCAGCGACGTTTTGTAGGCCAGTATCGCCAATATTATACAATAACATTGTAAATTCATCACCGCCGAAACGCGCCAGCAATTCGCCTTCGCGCATATTATTCGAAAGTAAACTACTTATTTCCACCAAGAGGCGATCGCCTGCTGCGTGTCCAAGCGTGTCATTAATATATTTAAACTGGTCGAGATCGATATATAATAATCCACACGAGCCGGCGCTGCGAGTAACCCGCGCACATACTCTCTCCAATTCCTGCTGGAAAAACCTGCGATTGAACAAGCCGGTTAAAACGTCATGCTCTGCCTGGTAAGAAAGTTGTTTTTCGAAAGCCTTCTTTTCAGAAATGTCTCTGGCGGTGCCGGTAATTTGCTGTACGTTGCCGAGAATGTCACGTTGGGCTTTGGCATTAAAGCTCAGGTAATGTGGATGTCCGTTTTTATCGAGATGCACCGTTTCAAATTGATAAAGTTCTTTGCCTTTTAGAATTTCTGCAAAGGCTTTAGATTCCTGCTGGCAAAAAGCGGGGTCGTGGTACTCTTTGATAAAGTGGCCTATCATTTCCGCAGGACTATAGCCGTATATTGTTGTGGCAGCTTTGTTCAGGTAGATCCACTTGCCTTCTGCATCACATATCCAGACTAGATCGTGGGCTGTCTCCACCAAGTCCCGGTAGCGCGTTTCAGCGCGTATTTGTTTGATTTGAGCAGCCTTTCGGGCAGTGATGTCGGCGACTAGGCAGGTATACATGGTTTTATCACTCATCTGCATTTTACTGACATGCGCAGACATGGAAATACGCCGACCGTTTCTATGGACGCCTTCAATCTCCTGTTCTTCTTTGGCGACCGTCGGGGTTCGCGAATTGCTCACGAGTGCGGGCAAAAAATGGGATAAAGGTAACCCCTTAGCCTCGTGTGCGGAATAGCCAAAAAGATTTTGCGCCGCGATATTAAACGTGTCTACTGTGCCCTCGGAGTCGACGACGATAATGCCTTCAGCTGCGTTATCAACAACGGCGTGCATATGCGATCGCTGGTCAGCTAGTTGCCGAAAAACCTTGCCAATCGTTTGCATTAAATAGCCGATTTCATCGGTTGACTGTGGTTTAAGGTTGATTAGTTTTGAGTGGTCGGTGGCCCCGCTGGTACTAAATATTTTTTGAACAGGGAGCAGTGAATTGCGTATTCCACGAACGGTGTTATTGGTGCTGGTGAGTACGATTGTGCACAGCAGTAGTAAGATCGCCACGCCGTCCCAGCTAACGTAACCAAGGTTAGCCCATTGAAATATAAAAAATAGTATCATGCATAGTGAAGGTATCACTGCCCCGATTAGCACTAACTTTGTTTTCAGGCTGCCATGTATATATTTGACGCCTAGAAACCTAGCTAATTTTCCTAGACTGTTATGCGCCCGTAGATAGGTAGGCATGGCTGCTAATATAACGACAATACATTGCAATAGGATAAATTGCAGCGTAAATAGCGGGCCCTTATAGAGCAGGGTTTTATCGATAATTAAATTAAACAATATGGGTACTATACAAGCGTAAAAAATAAAAAATGACCAGTAAGCCCGTGTAAATTGCTTTAAACGCAAGTGTAACTGGTGTGGTGCATCTTGGTTGTTTCTATCGTATTCTATCCATCGGAGTATGGGCGCCAGGAAATGCCAAAAATGCACGAATACCCATAACGACATGGCCAGCGTAAAGGCAATGAGCAGCCGGTTCTCCAGCAGGGCCATGATTTCACTAGTTGAAACAAGCTCTAAATAAATCGCTGCGGCAAAACCGGTTATCGGGGTGGCAATAAAGGTAAAAAAAACAAGTAGAGCGATTTCTTTTCTTATCTTACGTAAATACAAAAGCATAGAACACAAACCTTTTTCTATTATTATAAAACGGAAAATTCAACTGTTAGCTGTCAGTGATTGCTGGTCGGTCTTATGTTATTTTCCCTGTTTTTTAGAACAAAGACACTGCGACTCCGGTATTTATACGTGAATATTTCAGGCATAAATTGAGGGGATTGATAGACAGATGCTGAGTATGGTATAGAAAATTTTGCTTCGCCAGTCATCCAGGCTAAAAAAAACGATAATATTTTTTCGCCAAACTAGTCGGGAAAAAATAAAGGCACGGGTGTAAGTAAATGAATTTATGAAACAATAGCTACGGTGATTTTACCTTGATAAATTAGAAGACTGTGCTCTAATAGCCGGTCTAAATAGACTCGAGAAGTGTCAAAGTTTTGTTGTTTATCGAATTGCGCGAAAAACCCTGGTAAGTTAGTATCTTCTTTATTTTTATAAATAGAGAGAACAATAATGAAAAGACGCGATTTTGTTAAAGGACTGGGTGCAGGGTCATTGGTAGCCACGTCGACGATGCTGGCAAGCTGTTCGAACGCTGATACCGCTGCAGGCGACAAACAAGCGGTAACAAAGCCAGCAACAAAGAAAATAAAATGGAAAATGGTTACCACCTGGCCGCGTAATTTTCCCGTGCTGGGTACCGGTGCGAATTTACTCGCAGAAATGATTACCAAGATGAGTGCCGGCCGGCTCACCGTAAAGGTATATGGTTCAAAAGAACTGGTGCCTGCCAAGGGTGTATTCGATTCAGTTTCCAAAGGCGCAGCGCAAATGGGACACGGTGCCGCTTACTATTGGAAAAGTCGTTCCGAAACGTTTCAATTTTTTTCTGCGGTACCCTTTGGGCTGACCGCACAGGAAATGAATGGCTGGATGTATTACGGTGGCGGTATGGATTTGTGGCGCCGGGCGTATGAAAAGTATAATTTGATCCCCCTGGCAGCAGGCAATACCGGGACGCAGATGGGAGGCTGGTTTAACAAAGAAATTAATTCTTTGGCAGACCTCAAGGGATTAAAAATGCGGATTCCAGGGTTGGGTGGAGAAGTATTAAAACGTGCTGGCGGTATCCCTGTCAACCTGGCAGGCGGCGAACTGCTAACAGCGCTGAGTACAGGTAATATCGACGCAACAGAATGGGTTGGACCTTACAACGATTTAGCCTTCGGATTGCACAAGCAAGCGAAATATTATTACTACCCCGGATGGCACGAGCCAGGTACAACCCTTGAAGTGATCATTAACAAAAAGGCGTTTGAAAAATTACCCGTGGATCTCCAGGAGATTGTGAAAAATGCAGCAAAAGCCGTTAACATGGACATGTTATCTGAGTATATGGCTAAAAATAACCAGGCACTTCAAGAACTGGTTGGCAAGCACAAGGTGAATATCAAAAAGTTTCCTGACGACGTCCTTAAGAAATTAAAGCTGTTATCAGATCAGGTCGTGTCAGAACTGGCAGAAAAAGATGCTTTTAGCAAAGAAGTCTTTACCTCTTTTAAACACTACCGAGATAACGTGATCGCCTGGAATGATATCTCAGAGAAAGCCTTTATTAGTGCGCGCTCGCAGTAGCCAATTTACCGGTTCCAAATCGAGTCTCTAAATACATAAGCAATTGCTAGAAGCATCAGGATCTGTATAAAAATAAAGGGAATAACACCTTGGTATATTTGTCTGGTCTTAATGCTTTTAGGGGCAACGCCTCTTAGGTAAAAGAGCGAAAATCCAAAAGGTGGTGTTAAAAATGATGTTTGCAGGTTGAGCGCAATCAGAATACCTAGCCATGTTGGTGATATACCCATCTGTATTAATATGGGTGCAATAATAGGGACGACCACAACAGTAATTTCAATAAAATCCAGAATAAAACCCAGTAGAAATATAATCAACATGATAATAAGCAACACAGTATATTTGTTGCCAGGTAAATTGGTGAAAAAATTTGCAATAATATCGTCACCGCCAAAAGCTTTGAAGACCATGATAAATATCGCCGCACCGATCAGAATCATCATGATCATGGAGGTGATCAATAAAGTACGTTGCATGACATCACGCAGGATTGGCAAGCTAAACTGCCCGGAAAGCATTGCTAAAATTATCGCGCCCAGTGCCCCTAACGCTGCAGCATTGGTTGGATTGACGGCCCATATAAGAATAGAACCGAGAACCATCAGGATTAGAAAAAGTGGGGGTAACAACACCTTGAACACGCGAAGCGTAAGCTCTAGAGGGCTTATTTGGGCGCGTTCGTGTTTGGGTATTGCCGGTGTTTTTTCCGGTTTGAACAAGGCTAAATAGATAATATAGGTGATATAGGCTCCGACCAGAATTAAACCGGGTATGATCGCCGCAGCAAACAGATCGTTAATGGTGATGCTGCCGAGCAAGCCTTGGTTGGATGCCGCATGCGAAAGCGTATCGGCCAGTATAATCAATACAATCGATGGTGGAATAATTTGACCGAGTGTGCCCGAGGCGCAAATGGCACCGGCAGCGACGCTAGGGTCATAACCTCGTCTAATCATGGTGGGCAGCGAAATCAGCCCCATCGTCACCACGGTTGCGCCAACGATTCCGGTACTGGCCGCTAATAATGCACCGACGATGATTACCGATATACCCAGTCCGCCTCGTAGTGGACCAAAAAGCAGTGACATTGTTTCCAGTAAATTTTCCGCCATTTTCGAGCGTTCGAGCATTAGTCCCATAAAAATAAACACGGGTATGGCGATCAATAATTCATTTATCATGATAGCGTATATTCTGCCATGTAAAAAATAGCTATTTGATACATCAAAGTCACCGGTCAGCAGGCCAATGCCGGCAAACAGCACGGCGGTGCCGGCTAGGGTAAATGCGACCGGGTAGCCAACCATTAAAAAAACACAAACAGTGACTATCAGTAATATAGCCATCAGCTGTCCCGCGTATTGGGTATCGGGTAATGATGATCAGATAAAATGGTTATCGTGTGTTTGATTAACTCAGCGATCCCCTGGATGAGGACAAGGACAGGCATAATGACGATAAAAGACTTGAGTACATACAGAAAGGGCAGGCCACCTTCAATGCGATATTTTTCTGTAGGCCAACTATTTATGACCAGATCCAGGCTCGCATAAAGTATCAAAAAACATATTGGAAACAAAAATAACGCCGTACCAATTATATTGATGATGGCTTTTGTTTTTGCGGAATAGCGTTGGTAGAAAATATCAATCCGGACATGTTCATTGTGTTTCAGTGTATAGGCAATGCCGGCCATAAATAGAATGCCAAATACATATATTTGCAAATCCTGAATGACGGATAAGTGACTTTGCAGATTTTGATAGATGGCGGGGTAGATGTTAAACAGCAATAATAAGCAGGCAATCACCAGTGGGGCAATCGCTATTTTTAAACTTTGGCGTAATCTTTTTTTACGTAATGACGCCGTTCCAAAGTAAGTGTGAGCGGCCAGGGTAATGATAATAGCGACTAGCACCACAAGACCGTATCGACTGAAATAGTCTAAAATAGTTTCTATTTTTTTTAGCAAGATAACCAGTGTTGTCGCGAGAATCAATAATAGAGAAAACCAAGCGACGACTTTACCGGCAAATTCGCTAAGTTGTTCGAGTAACCGTTGTATTTTTCCAAGCAGACTATGATTGTTGTTATTAATTTATTTGATCCATTTTTTTAACGCTGGAATATGATGGCCGGTCCATACAATTTTACCGTTAGGCGCAATTAATTTTACAGTGGGGGTTGCTGTCAGTCCATAAGTAGACGCAATGTGACCCTTTTTATTATCGTCGTTCAGTACTAAATAATCTATGGCGTGTTTTGCTGTATATCGCTTGACTTCATCGAGACCCTCAAAGCCGACATTAATTGCTGCAATTGTTATTTTGCTTTGGCGGTATTTTTTGTATGTCTTCTTAAAAACTGGCAGCATAATATGGCATACGTGACAGCGCGTTGACCAGAATATTAATAGTACATGGCCCTTTTTTCTTAGCGAACTGAGGGTAATCGGTTTGTTACTTAGATCGTTTAATTCAAATTCTGGCGCTATCTGGCCAATATGGGGGCCATTGGCAGCAGCATAGGCAAAGCCAGCCAGAAAAACACTTATCATGAGTGTTGTTGAAACAAATATTTTGCGCATTAAAATCATTGTTACCTTAAAGCCGTTTAATTACTAGTTTTATATTGCATTATGACATTATGGTCAATTGTAAGTTCAAATCCAGATTTGCTTTAGCGCCTGGCTAGCCTGTATCCGTTGACTAAGAATGTTATAAAATTCTTGTGGATTTTTTACATGGGTTATTTCACCGGGTTTTGGAAAATGCTTGTCATTTAATCGTGAAAGCAAAAAACGCAATGCACTAGCGCGAAGCATCGCTGGCCAGTTTTGGTGTTCGACTGTTTCCAGTGGCCGAAAATGATGGTAACTTGATAGAAATTCACAAGTGAGTTCCGTATCAAGCTTGCCATCTGGCGTGCTAAACCAGGCGTTAGCGGTTACGGCAATGTCATAGAGCAGGCAGTCAGAACAGGCATAATAAAAATCTATGACACCTGTTAGTTCATCGCCAATCCATAGAACATTGTCTTTAAATAAATCGGCGTGAGTGACACCGTTGGGCAGAGAGTGCCTGTCTACCGTTTGCTGGAATCTAATTTCAGCCACTAAAAAGCGATAAACGTCTTCAGTGATATAGGGTTTTAGTCTTTCTGTGGTTTGCTGCCACCAGTGCTCACCACGGGTATTGAGTTTTTTCTGGTTAAAACTTTGACCGGCGATATGTAGCTTGGCTAATACGCGCCCTAATTCCTTAGCGTGAGCCTTGGTTGAGTTACTATGATCCTTGCCTGGTAGCTTGTTAACAATAGCTGCAGGTCGTTGATTTAGTGTCCGTAAAAATTTGTTGTTTATATCTGCAACTGGGTGCGCACAGGGAACGCCGTGTTCGGAAAGGTGTGCCATTAGCGCAAGAAAATATGGTAGTTCATTAAAGTCTAGTGACTCAAATAGCGTCAGCACAAATTCTCCACAACTAGTGGTTACAAAATAATTGGTATTGTCAATGCCGGCGCTGATACCCTGGTAGTCCAGTAGTTCGCCGATAGAGTATTGTGACAACAATTGTGCGAGTTGCTCGCGTTTAACGACAGTATAAACCGACATATTTATTAAGCTTGAGTGAAACCATTATTAACTCAATTATATCCAGGAACAGGGGGCTATGAAAATGGTCTATAAAAATAAAGTTTGCTTATTTGTGTTTAAACGGGTATCAGAACGTCCCTGTCTGATAGGGTACAAAATAATAGTATTTTCTAATGCCTAATCGCTTTGATAAAAATTACCAGCTAAAAACTTTCCAGAATGGTGTTTTGTCATCTGTGCTAATGTCACTCTTAACAGGTACATCGTTCCATTTTTCGTCATAGTATATATAGTAAGGTTTTCCAAACTTGGAAATAACCTTTACTTTCGTCAAGTGTCCACGAATCCGATATTCTTCGATTCTTTTGCCTTTACCTTCGTGAACAGTAACCTTTGTTTTAGAGTCCTTGGTAGGGCCTTTGGCTTTATGTTTTTTCTTTTTCTTAAGATAGTCATCATTTTTTGGAATGGGCGGTGGGCTGCTTAATCCATCCTGACTTTCTTCTGCGGATAGGGCAATAGGCGACAGTGCAATTATAAAGGCGATTAGTATTTTCATTATATTCTCTCTTTTTGTTATAACTGTAAAAGAATTTCCTGTTCTTCAGCGGATGGCTCAAACCCCCGATTTTGGTAATGAGCAAAAATAGCATCTACTATTTCCGTTGGAGTATCAAGTACTTTGAACAGGTCTATATCTTCTGGCAGGATTTTTGCGCTTACAGCCAGGGTATCTTTAAACCAATCTACCAAGCCGCTCCAAAACCTGGAATTAACAAGTAATATGGGTATTCTACGCGTTTTTCCGGTTTGTACCAAAGTTAAAATTTCGATAAGTTCGTCAAGCGTGCCAAAACCACCTGGTAAGACGACATAAGCAGAGGCATATTTAACAAACATGACCTTTCGGGAGAAAAAATGTCTAAAATTTAGACTGATATCTTGGTATTCATTTCGTACTTGCTCGTGTGGGAGCTCAATATTTAAGCCGACACTAGCCGATTTCCCCTCGTAGGCACCTTTATTGGCAGCTTCCATAATTCCAGGCCCGCCTCCGCTGACGACCGAAAATCCGGCGTTAGACAGTTCCAGTGCTATTTGCTTGGCCAGCACATAATCGGGATGGTCGACAGGCGTTCTTGCTGAGCCAAATATACTAACCGAAGGTGATATTGATGCCAGACGCTCGAACCCTTCGACAAATTCCGCAACTATCTGAAAAATATTCCAGGATTCACGAATTAGCGGGCCATCTTCAGTTGGCTTGGAAAAATGGTTGGTTTTATTGCTCATTTTGTTAATACAACTGTAATGTTGATTACCGAATGATCATTAAACAATATTATGTAACTTGAAGATTTAAAAAAATATACCGCGAGAGCTTAACTTAAGTATAATTCAAATACCTGTATTTAAAAGTTAGTTTTATCAAATTTACACTTCTGGCTTGGTTCATAATGACAAAATCAAAACAATTACTGCTAATTGATGGCTCTTCCTATTTTTATCGGGCATACCATGCTTTACCAGAGCTTAAAAACGCAAAAGGTGAGTCTACGGGTGCTGTATTCGGTGTGATTAAGATGGTGCTAAAACTCGTGGGCGAATTAAATCCGGATTATGTGGCAGTTGTATTTGACGCCAAAGGTAAAACTTTTCGTCACAAGATGTATTCACAGTACAAGGCAAACCGCCCGCCAATGCCTAGTGATTTACGCGAACAGGTGGAGCCTCTAAACCAGGTAATGATGGCACTGGGGTTTCCTGTTTTATCGATGTCCGGTGTCGAAGCCGACGATGTCATTGGTGCCCTGGCTGTGCAGGGTGCGAAGCAAAATATGAATGTCATCATATCGACGGGTGATAAGGATATGGCCCAACTTGTCAATGACAAAGTGACATTGGTCGACACCATGAAAAACAAAACGATGGATACACAGGGGGTCGTCGATAAGTTTGGCGTAAAACCGGAGCAGATGATTGACTATCTTGCGCTCGTCGGTGACACCTCTGATAATGTACCTGGCGTTTCCAAGGTGGGTCCAAAAACAGCCGTCAAATGGCTGCAACAATATAACGATGTCAACAGGATAATTGTTCATGCCAGCGAGATCAAAGGCAAAGTTGGTGAAAATTTGCGTGAAGGCATTGATCAACTCAAGCTCTCAAGGGAACTGGTTACCATCAAAACCGATATTGAATTATCGTCTGCTGCAGATACATTGGTATGTAAAGTCCCCGATGTCGAAGCACTAAAAAAATTATATACCCAGCTTGGTTTCCGTTCCCTGTTAAAAGAAGTGTCATCCGCAGATGGAGACTCTGCCGAAACAAGTGCACGCAAAAAAACCAACTACGAAATAATACTTGATGAATCGCAATTAAAAACATGGATAGCACGGCTGGAAAAGGCTGAGCAAATGGCATTTGATACTGAGACAACCAGCCTCGATTCAATGCAGGCAGAATTGGTAGGCGTATCATTTTCTATTCGGCCAGGCGAAGCTGCCTATGTGCCTTGTGCACATAACTATGAAGGGGCGCCAAAGCAAATAAGCCGGCAGAAACTTTTATCATTATTAAAGCCGGTACTGGCAAACGATAGACCGGCTAAGATCGGTCAGCATATAAAATATGATATTAATGTCTTGTCACGCTATGACGTTTCTATCAATGGCATTAAACACGATACCATGCTCGAGTCCTATATAAGTAATAGTATCAATCGTCATGATCTGGATTCCATGGTGCTGAAACACCTGGGTCACAATACCATTCATTTTGAAGATGTCGCCGGAAAGGGGGCGAAGCAAGTGACGTTTGATCAGGTGACATTGGAAGAAGCAGGACCCTATGCCGCAGAAGATGCTGATCTGACGCTAGAACTACATCAGGTATTATGGAAACAGTTAAGTCAAAACAGTACGCTATGCTCCGTCTACACAGATATCGAGATACCGCTGATCAAGGTATTGGCGAGAATAGAACAAACGGGTGTGTTGATTGATACACAATTACTGGAAAAACAAGGTAAGGAGCTAACCGCATTACTTGAGCAGCTAAAGCAAAAGATTTATAAACAGGCGGGTGAGGAATTTAACATTGGCTCGCCAAAACAGTTGCAGAAAATACTGTTCGAAAAGCTCGAGCTACCTGTTATTAAAAAAACACCGAAAGGCCAGGCGTCCACTTCCGAAGAGGTTTTGCAAGAATTGTCTGTGGATTTTCCATTACCTAAGCTGATCCTGGAATTTAGGAGCTATAGCAAATTAAAATCAACCTATATTGATCGCTTGCCGGAGCAGGTAAATGAGAAGACGGGTCGAGTGCATACATCGTATCACCAGGCGGTCACCGCGACAGGCAGACTTTCATCGTCAAATCCAAACTTACAGAATATTCCAATACGCTCTCCCCAGGGCAGAAGAATTCGCAAAGCATTTATCGCGCCGTCAGGTTACAAAATAGTTGCTGCGGATTATTCGCAGATTGAATTGCGAATTATGGCTCATTTGTCGAATGACGAAAGACTATTAGAAGCCTTTAAAAGCGGTCAGGACATCCACCAGGCAACCGCCGCAGATGTGTTTAATTTAGAGCTTGACCAGGTGACAGCAGATCATAGGCGGTCAGCCAAAGCGATTAACTTTGGTTTAATTTATGGTATGTCAGCGTTTGGATTGGCCAAGCAGTTGGCTATTCCCCGGTTTCAGGCGCAGGAGTATGTCGACCAGTATTTTGTCCGCTACCCAGGTGTTAGAAAATTTATGGATAACATTCGTGATGTCGCGAGGGCCCAGGGTTTTGTTGAAACGCTTTACGGTCGAAGATTATATTTACCCGAAATTAATTCTAAAAACGCGATGCGTCGACAATATGCAGAGCGCACTGCCATTAATGCGCCGATGCAGGGAACAGCTGCCGATTTTATCAAGCGCGCGATGATCAGCATTGATAACTGGATTAGTCGTGACAAAGTCAACGCAAGAATGATAATGCAGGTGCATGATGAACTGGTCTTTGAAGTAGAAGATAATATTCTTGGTTCTTTTTGTGATCGGCTGCAACAGGAAATGAGTCAAGCCGGAAATGTGAAGGTGCCATTAGTCGTTGATATTGGTATTGGCGACAGTTGGGATGAAGCGCACTAACAGGTTAACAACGTGAATCTGGCGTAATTTATTTTACCCCACCCAGATTCGGTGAAGTCAGCAATTGTGGGCAATAATTTATGAAATATTGTTATTAATCAATAGATTATCAAAAATACCCTATTTAAACTTGTTAGATTATAAAACCCTACTACACTTGCAATTAGTGAACTAACTGTAATGGATACGGTCTGATAATTTAGATAGGTTAATACACAACGTGTTTAGCTCTATCCCACTCCTCCTCCCTAGAGTGGGCTTAGTAACACCTCGACGAATGAACGTCGAGCACTTAACCCCGGATTTACTCTCCCCCTTAAAATTTAAATCCGGGGTTTTTCTTTACACCGCTATTCTAACGTCAGAATTAAGCAAATAGTAGCTTAGTCAGTCAAATATATCACTTGATTTAATAGGCTAATTATTGTAACTGATATCATGCTGGATTAATTTAGCAATATTGATACCGGAAGTTTCATGTTAAACTACGGCCTTGTTTAAACAAGAATTTTTTTATTGTGAATAGCCAATATTTTTCGGCTCACTTTCTAAGTTGTGCAGCGTCAATTTCTGCAGCCCCAGAAGATATTGGTGCTGAAGTGGCATTTGCTGGACGTTCAAACGCAGGAAAATCCCGGGCGATCAATTCCATTACTAATCAAAATAACCTGGCAAAAACCAGCAAGACACCTGGCCGTACCCAATTACTAGTTTTTTTTGAGGTTATTAATAACGCTAGGCTTGTTGATTTACCTGGATACGGTTATGCAAAAGTACCCGAGACGGTTAAACGCAAGTGGCAGACCATGGTTGACAATTATCTGACGCATCGCCGGAGCTTGCGAGGTGTTATACAAGTAATGGATATTCGTCATCCACTTAAGGATTTTGACCTGCAAATGTTACAATGGTGTATGCAGGCTGGGTTGCCAGCACATATACTCCTGACCAAAGCGGATAAACTAAAAACAGGCCAGGCAAAAAGGCAGCTTGATACCACCCGAAAAGAGAT
>QIJM01000371.1 GCA_003232445.1 Paraglaciecola arctica | reverse complement strand
ATAGTGGGATTCAGTTCATCCACTTGTCTGCTCAACATTTTATCGGCCTGTTCGCTGATTTTTATGTTTGGCATCGTTTTGTATTCTATGACTTTTAAGCCCGCTTGCGTGGCGAAGGTCATTAAGCTTTCTTGAATTTGCAGACCTAATGCCAAGTGGGAAGGCAATGACTCGCCGCCAGAATGCATAGTCGGTAATATTGTGCCGACAGCCACCGTGTTAGTTGTGTCAATAAATTGAGAGGTGCTTAATAGCTGCCTAACGAGCTTTTCTACATGCCCATGCAGAGAGTTTGACGGATGAGCGTTTGCTGCCTTCACATCAGCTAAATCATTACTATCATTCATCAAATTCGTCATGGTACAGCTAGAGACTAGGGTTCCAATCAGGATCATTAAGCATAAAGTTCGCATAGCGTTCATATCTTTAATTAAAGCTTTGGATTGTTATCAGCAATATAAGTGCCAATGATGGGCGTGAGGTCTGCTTATTTTTATCGAGCATAGTAGGTTATAACATAGTAGGTTATAAAAAGTGGTGGGTAGGATGGATTGGTATTAATCAGAGTACGACGAAATGTTTTGGTCACCTATCCTCTCTTATAGGTAACTATATTATTTGGAATATTTATGAGCCTGATGAATATGTATACCCCTTTACACAAGTTACTGGATAAAAGTTTAGCTTTTGAAGGGATCGCGCCTTTGTTACTTAGGCTTTATTTGGCACCGGTTATGATCCAAGCTGGGTGGAATAAATATCAGGGCTTTGAGGGCATTGTAGACTGGTTTGGTAATGCCGATTATGGATTAGGCTTGCCTTTCCCTTTGCTGATGGCATTTCTTGCCACCGCTGCTGAATTGGTGGGCGGCATATTTTTGTTAATGGGTCTAGCCACACGTTGGGTATCCATCCCTTTGATGGTGACTATGTTAGTCGCGGCATTTTCAGTGCACTGGCCAAACGGTTGGGCTGCGATTGCTGATGCTAGCAGTTGGATGTCAGATGGCACCATTATGCTCAACGAAGCGGCAATAAATGCGCCAAATAAACTGGCCGCTGCTAAAGATATTCTGCAAGCGCATGGTAACTATGAATGGCTTACATCAAGCGGCAAATTTGTGGTGCTTAACAACGGAATTGAATTCGCCATGACCTATTTCATCATGTTGCTTTCATTGTTTTTTACGGGCGGTGGTAAGTACACCAGCGTCGATTTCTTTTTAGCGAAAAAGTTGATCGCTAAAACATAAAAAAACCGGCGCGACCGCGCCTTTTTTATTAGGATAGCGCCAATATTAAAATTTACGGTTAACAACATGCAGGCGCTAGATCTATTACTCAACCGCAGCTCCCAACCTCGATTACAAACTCCGGCTCCAGAAGGCCAATCGCTAGAAAACATTAAACAAGCCGCTTTACGCGCCCCAGACCATGCCTGTTTATCACCATGGAAGTTCATTGTCTGTCAAAACCAAGGGTTAACACGTCTAGGCAAAGTATTTGAACAAGCAGCCATCATCGCAAATAAAAGCGAAAAAGAAATAGAACGTGCACCTCAATTACCATTTCGCGCGCCTATGGTAATGGTGGCAATAGCCAAATACACCGAAAATGACAAAGTGCCATGGGTAGAACAAGTCGCCTCAGCATCTTGCGCCGTGCATGCCATGCAAATGGCCGCAGTCGCCCAAGGTTTTGCAGGTGTCTGGCGTACTGGCAGTTTTGCCCAAGACCCAACCGTCAAACAAGCTTTTGATTTATCTGAACAAGACGAAATAGTCGGTTTTCTTTATTTAGGCTCGTCCGCTGTTAAACGTTTACTTAAGCCGAAAAAAGACAGTGCAGATTTTTTTGAAAATTGGGGTTAATGGATAAAAAATAAAAATATTTGAACCACAAAGTACACAGAAAAAACGGTTAGATCGTTAAATAAACAAAAGCTAAGCCGACACATACCGAGAATACTTAACTCGAACTATACCCGTCATCCTTGAAACTGCCTGTTTGTTGGCTGCACTCATTCGCCCCAATCACTTAGCGGACTAAGCTCATGGGGGCTCATTCGTTTGCCGCCGCCATGCAGTTCCAATGATTTTGGGTATAAACATGGTTCCATCTGTTTTTTTAACCTCTTTTTTCTCTGTGGTTCAACTGTTCTTTTTTTCTTGTCGCTCGTGGCTCGAAGCTACCTATTCCTCCATATCGTCCTCTGGCTTCAAAACCACCCTGGGTTTGCGTTTCATCGGTAAATCTCCCACATCTTTACCTTGCATGGTTTTAACACGGCTAGGTGCCTGTTGAGGTTTGGCTTTTTGATGGATCTTTTTGTTGGTCGATTTTTTGCCTGACGCTATCTTAGCTTTAGGTGGTTTTAAGCCTTTAAATTTGGCAACTAAACCTTCAATCTGGCTAAACTTGATGGTCTGTTGCATAAAACTTTTGATTGCCAGAAAGCTAAACCAATCTTTCGGTCCAACAAAAGATACCGCTTGGCCTTTGTTGCCAGCTCGTCCAGTTCTGCCGACTCTATGCACGTATTCATCGGCCAACTTGGGTAAGTCAAAATTCACGACTAAGGCCACATTGAGTAAGTCTAAGCCGCGAGAAGCGATATCGGTTGTGACTAATATATGGTGCTGACCTCGACCAAACTCACTCATAATATTGTTGCGTTGACCTTGGGTTAGGTCACCACTGAGGGCAACGGCGTGTAATTGTTGCTCCTTAAGTAAGACTGTTAGTCTTTCTGTATCTGAGCGTGTGGCAGTGAATACAATGATTTGACGGTATTCTTTTTGATTGATCATATGGCTTAACAACAACTCTTTGTGCGTCACGTGATCAGCTAAGTAAAATTGTTGTTGAATATCTTTATGTTCTTCACCCGCAGAGCCGACACTGATGCGTTGTGGGCTTTTTAATAGGGTCTGGGTCAGTTCGTGTAATGCGGCACTGTCCAAAGTAGCAGAGAACATCATGGATTGGCGTTTGCGATGGTCGGCTGCTTGGTTGATAAGTCTAAGCTGTGAGGCAAAACCTAAGTCTAACATTCGGTCTGCTTCATCCAATATCAACATCTCAAGCCCGTTTAAGAATAACGATTTTCCTGCAAGATGATCCGCTACGCGGCCTGCTGTACCTACGATAAACTGTGGATGATGTTTAAGCGCTTTCACTTGGTCGTTAAAGTTTTCACCGCCCAATACCAACGCAGCTTTAAGTGGCTGTTTGGCAATTAACCATTTGAGCTGTAAAAATACTTGTTTAGCTAGTTCTCTGGTGGGCGCCAAAATAAGCACTCTGGGATCACGGCGGCTTAATGGTTGTTTGGTTAACACTCTATGAACAGCGGGCAATAGAAACGCTAGGGTTTTGCCAGAGCCAGTTTTTGATGAGGCAATTAAGTCTTTACCTAACAAGCCGTAAGGGATTGCCTTACTTTGGATTTCTGTTGGTGAATCAAGCCCTTTAATTTCAAGGGCTTTTAATAAATTATGATGTAAAGGTAGGTCGTTGAATTGCAAAAGACACGCTCTAAAAACTGATATGCCTGTAATTATACAAGGCTGTTAACAAATAGTGTCGGTTTATTTCAAAGCATCATTTCAGGTACGTTTTCACCCACCACTAATTTACCTGCTGTTTTAGTTCGGATTTCATCCACCGACACCCCGGGCGCTCTTTCAACTAAATGAAAAGCGCCTTCTTTTACTTCAAGCACCGCTAAGTCGGTAATGATTTTGTTAATACAATTTACCCCCGTTAAGGGCAGGGTACATTGCTCTAACAATTTTGAATGTCCGTGTTTGTCAGCGTGAGTCATAGTCACAATAATGTTTTGCGCACCTGCGACTAAGTCCATCGCGCCGCCCATGCCTTTGATAAGTTTGCCGGGGATCATCCATGAGGCAATACTGCCATTGCAATCCACCTCAAAGGCACCGAGTACTGTTAAGTCCACATGTCCGCCACGGATCATGGCAAAACTCTCTGCTGAATTAAAAATAGACGCGCCTGTTGCTGCCGTGACTGTTTCTTTTCCGGCATTGATCATGTCTGCGTCAACTTGTTCTTCAGTGGGGTAGGGACCCATGCCGAGTAAACCATTTTCTGATTGCAGCATAACTTCGATATCATCAGCCACATAATTGGCAGCTAGGGTAGGGATGCCAATACCTAAGTTAATATAATGACCATCACCAAATTCTTGTGCTACTCGCATAGCAATTTGTTCTCTGCTTAATGACATAATAATGACCTATTGGTTGCGGGTAGCTGATGAGAGGATTTTACGTTCTATACGTTTTTCAAAGTTGCCTACAATGATCCTGTCAACGTATATGCCGGGTGTGTGTATTTCGCTAGGAGAAAGTGCTCCTGGCGCTACTATTTCTTCCACTTCTAGCACTGTGATTTTACCTGCGGTAGCGGCCATGGGATTAAAGTTTTGTGCTGTATGGCGATAAATACAATTACCGTAACGGTCGGCTTTATAGGCTTTTACAATGGCAAAATCACCGGTGATCGACTCTTCAAGAATGTAATCGCGACCATTAAATTTTCTGGCCTCTTTGCCTTCACCTACTGGTGTGCCAAAACCCGTTGCGGTATAAAATGCAGGAATACCTGCGCCGCCCGCTCGCATTTTTTCAGCTAACGTACCTTGGGGTGTGAGTTCGACTTCTAGTTCGCCATTTAGCAGCTGCTGTTCAAATAAAGCGTTTTCACCCACGTAGGATGACACCATTTTTTTGATTTGTTTTTCTTCTAACAACAGGCCTAATCCAAATCCGTCAACACCACAATTATTTGATACGACTGTTAAGCCTTTTGTATTCATCTTTTGTATTTGTGCGATGAGTCCCTCGGGTATGCCACAAAGGCCAAAGCCGCCAGCTATCACTGTCATATTGTCTTGTAAGCCAGCCATTGCCGCCTCGTAACTATCGACTACTTTATTAAAACTTGCCATGATCTGCCCTCAAGATAAATAACTGACTAGAGTGTAAAAGATACTTTTAAATAGTAAAATTGAATTAATGTCTGTATTAATAGATTTTATTAATTAATCTTTGTTGTTATGTATAACGTATCTTTTCGGCAGCTACAGATATTTGTCAGTATTGCGCAATCACACACTTTTGCTCAGGCGGCTGAAAAAATGTGCCTGTCGCAGCCTGCCTTATCTTCGGCAATTAAAAAAATGGAATCACAACTGGGTGGATTGCTGTTTTCACGCACCACTCGCAAAGTTGAGCTAAGTCCAGAAGGGCGGCAATTTTTGCCAGTGGCAGAACGACTTATTGCTGATTGGCAAGATGCGTTTTCAGACTTATACAATCTATTTTCATTAGGCCGGGGCAAGTTATCCATAGCAGCTATGCCCTCGTTTGCCGCTGGGCTGTTGCCGGGTATTTTGCAACAGTTCAAAACGGAGTTTCCTAACATTAAATTGTCGGTGGCTGATGTGGTGATGGAGTCAGTGATAAAAGATGTGCAGGCGGGTAGGGCTGAGGTTGGCTTTTCCTTCGAACACGAACAAATGGAAGGATTGGAGTTCCATCCTATTCTTACCGATAATTTTATTGCGGTATTGCCAGCTAATCACCCCTTGTGTGAACATCAAATGTTGTCTTGGTCACAAATTGCTTTATATCCTTTTGTAGCCATGAATAAAGGCTCAGCCATTCGCCAGTGGATTGATTCATTTATGGAAATTAATCATTTGTCGCTGAATATAGTGGTGGAGGCAAGTCAACTTGCCACCTTAGGGCAGTTTGTAAAACATGACTTAGGTGTATCTGTGGTACCGGCTTTATGTCGGGAACAAATGCTGAGTAAAGACTTGGTTTGCCTGAAAATTCATCGAAGTGGTTTGAGTAAAAGAGTGGGGATCATTCGGCAAAAAAATGGCAATTTATCAACAGTGGCTACATCATTTTGGCAATGGACAGTGAATAATGTTTCTTATCCAAGTTAACCTGAGTCGATACATCGAAATCAGGTTAAGTTAAATTGACACGGGTAAGCAATACCACTGCCACACTACCATTTTTTCTTCTCCGCAAAGAGTTCGTCGAGTTCGTTTTTTTCGGATTCTTCTTTTTTCGCTACATCTCGGCTATTGGCGTTTTTAAGGTTACTTTCAAGATTACGCATCTGTTCTTTTAATTGAGCCTTTCTGGCAGTGATGAATTCATCTGGGTTAGTTTGGGCAGACAGTGCACCTATGGCTTTTTCTAAACATTGTCTTGCAGAGCCCAATTGATTGTTTTTTATGGCTACGTCTCCGCGTCTTATTAACGTGTCGACGTTAGCGCGCAGCTGCAATCGTTCAAGTAGTTTGTCTTCGGCTAAAAATACTCTGCTCTCAATACGGTTTTTCTTAAACTCAGAACGTAACAATGCACGCAGGGTTTTGATGCCACGAATAAATTGAATGACTTGTTTATCGCCTTGTGGCAATTGAAAACTGTCTTCTGATGGAGGGGGTTTATTAACGTCAATGGCCTTTAAACCAACTTCTACCGCTTTTACCCTTTCGTTTGAACCTGTTGTTTTATCACCCATTTGTTTGGCTGCTTTCATCGCCGCTAAAATTCTGCGCTGCATAATAAAAACCAGCCTTTGGGAAATGGGTATTTGTTCTGCGGCTAACAAGGCTCCTTCAGTGTTGTCGATAATGCCTTTTTGTTTGGACAGCTCAGCTCTGCGTTCGACTTCTATTCTGTTTTTGTGTTGCTGGATCGCGTTAACAATAACGCCTACTAGCACTAACGCGACAATCAACACTATTATTATTGTAAATACCATAACGCTATAATTTTCCCACTCTTCGGATCCAACACCTTGTGCTATTGTAATAGCTAAGTTTTTAACTGACTAGGGTAACGTTAAGATAAAAACGCTACCACCTAAACTTCCACCATTTTCTAGGGATATCGTGCCTTTAGTTTCACCTTTGGTATGTGCTTGGGCAATTAACCGCGCAAAAAACAAACCCAATCTAGTTCTTCCTTGGCCGATATCACAGTGTTGCATGTTAATATTGTGAGCGTCCAACATGCTTTGTGGATAGCCTGGGCCGTCATCTTCAACTTTAAATACTAATTGTTTATCTTTTGTGTATACGCTCAGTAATATTTTTTTCTGACTATAACGCATTGCATTAATTAATACGTCATTTAACAAAATACCAATTAAATCAGCGTCTAGATACCATACTAAATCGGCTGATTGGCTAACTTCTAAAATCATATTCTTATGATTTAAGTAACTTTCATTAGTACCCAGCAAATCTTCTATTACATCTTCTATATCGTATTCGTCGATATTAAGAGGCAAATTGTCCAAACCAGCACGATATAAAGACAACAATTGTACCAAGCTAGTATTAAGTCTGGCTGCTTCGTAATGAGCCGATGCCAAATGCCCTCTAGATAAAGGATCTGTCTCTACCAGACTTTGTCCCAAATTTTCGATAGATTGCATTAATAGACATAAAGAGTTCTTCATATCATGTACTGCAGAGCCTAATACAGTGGAGAAATCAATTGATTCATCTTCTCTAGGCATAGAATATTTCCGAGGCGTAAATTAACAGAAAAAACATAGATTTGGTCGCACAAAATGACGGTTCGGTGATTACATCTTATCAGACCTTTTCCTGAATTTGATATTTGATATTTCAGTCTTTGTAGCGTTTTAATTTGGTATAACTAAACATTTTTTTAAAAATTAATGGAATTCGCCTTGTTAAAGTTATATAACGTTTTAATATATAGAAATTCCATTGGTTAAAGCAAGGCTAAGACATGAAATTACAGCAACTCCGTTATATTGTTGAGGTACTCAATAACAACTTAAACGTCTCGGCTACCGCAGAAAGCTTGTACACATCACAACCTGGGATCAGTAAACAAGTTCGCATGTTAGAAGACGAGTTGGGCGTGCAAATTTTTGGTCGTAGTGGCAAACACCTCACTCATGTGACTGAAGCAGGCCAAGATGTGATCAACATTTCTCGTGAAATTTTAGCCAAAGTGGAAAGCATTAAAGCGGTGTCTCGTGAGCACACATTGCCTGATCAAGGTAAGTTGAATATTGCCACCACTCACACCCAAGCAAGATATGCATTACCAGATGTGATTAAAGGTTTTATGAATAAGTACTCAAAAGTCTCGCTACACATGCATCAAGGTACACCGTCGCAAATAAGTGATCTTGCCGCCAAGGGCGAAGCCGATTTTGCTATTGCTACTGAGTCATTACATTTGTATAACGATTTGGTGATGTTGCCCTGTTATCATTGGAATCGCAGTATTATAGTCAACCGCGACCACCCTTTGGCGAAAAAGACCACCATCACCATAGAAGACATTGCCGTTTATAACTTGGTGACTTATGTATTTGGCTTCACAGGCCGTTCGTCTTTAGACCAAGCCTTTAGTAGCGCAGGTATCGAGCCTAAGATCATGTTTACTGCCACAGATGCTGATGTGATCAAAACCTATGTGCGCTTAGGTGTAGGTGTAGGTGTGATTGCCTCTATGGCGGTTGATGACAAGTTAGACTCGGACTTAGTCAAAATAGATGCCAGCCATTTGTTTGAATACAGCACCACTAAGATTGGCTTTAGAAAAGGTTCATTCTTACGCAGCTACATGTACGAATTCATCGAACGTTTTGCCCCGCATTTAACCAAGCCAGTGGTAGAAAAAGCCATGATGTTGAAAAACAACGACGAAGTAGAAAAAATGTTTAAAGGCCTGACGTTGCCGGTAAGGTAAAAGCAGCTGAGAGCTACGAGTTTCTAGCTTAAAGCCAAAGATAAAAAAACGGCGTCATCTTTGCGAATGACGCCGTTTTTGGTTGACACTAACTTGCTTCTTGAAGAGTATTTTCGAAGCTTAAAGCTGCCTTTAACATTCAATAATATTGACTGCTAAACCGCCTCTGGCGGTTTCTTTGTATTTAGATTTCATATCGTTGCCTGTGTCCCACATGGTTTTGATTACCTTGTCGAGAGACACTTTGTGTTGGCCAGTGCCTCTTAAAGCGAGTCGAGAGGCATTGATGGCCTTTATCGCTCCCATGGCGTTACGTTCGATACAAGGTACTTGCACTAGGCCTCCTACTGGGTCGCAGGTTAAACCTAAGTTATGCTCCATACCAATTTCGGCGGCGTTTTCAACCGCATCTACCGATCCGCCGACTATTTCGGTTAATGCACCTGCTGCCATAGAACATGCCACGCCTACTTCGCCCTGACAGCCCACTTCAGCACCAGATATGGAGGCATTCTTTTTATATAAAATACCAATGGCTGCTGCGGTTAACAAATAACGGCTAACAATGTCTTCGTCTACAGGTTTGACAAACTTATCGAAGTAACAGAGTACGGCGGGAATAATACCGGCAGCACCGTTGGTGGGTGCCGTTACCACAGTGCCGCCTGCGGCGTTTTCTTCATTGACTGCTAAAGCGAATAAGTTGACCCAATCCATAGGCGCCATAGGATCGGCGGTTTGTTCACCTTGTAAACGGCGGTATAGACCGGGAGCTCTTCGCGTGACCTTTAAGCCGCCGGGCAAAATACCTTCAGATTGAATACCCGTTTGTACACTTTGATACATGACTTGCCATATGTGCCAAAGCTTTTTGACTATTTGTTCTTTAGGCTGAAATACTTGTTCGTTTTTCATCATTAACGAACTAATACACAGCCCATTATCTTTACTCATTTCTAATAGTTGTTTAGCGCTGGAAAAATTGTAGGGCACAGATTGTTCTTCGTGGATCAGCGCGGCCACTTTTTGTTTGGCAAAGTCTTGTTCGCGAATAATGAACCCGCCCCCTATAGAAAAGTAGGTCTGTGAACAAATTAGCGTATCACCAAGTAACGCATGAAGTGTCATACCATTAGCATGTTGACTCAGGGTTTTGCGACGATGAAAAACAATGGCGTTTTTTGCAGGAAATTTGATCGCTTTTTGACCGTCAAGATTAAGTAGCTGAGTATTTTTAACTTGCTCAAGAAGCTTATCAATGGCTGAACTGTCGATGGTTTCAGGGCTATGCCCTAACAATCCTAAAATAATCGCTTTGCCAGTGCCGTGGCCTTTACCTGTTTGTCCTAATGATCCAAACAACTCGACTTTTATTTGGTCTGTTTGTGCAAAGTAATTTTGCTCTGACAATTGTTCACAAAATGCCTTGGCTGCACGCATTGGGCCAACCGTATGTGAGCTTGAAGGGCCAATGCCGATACTGAACATATCAAAAACGCTGATCATTTAGTTTGATTCACTAGAAGAGATAAAGTGTGATTGTGCTAGTTAAACGCGGGGAGAACAATAGCTGTGTTTACTTAGAGTTGATATAGCAGTGTAAAGATTGCTTTATACTATTTGACTTTGCTAGCTGTTAACTTAGAAATGATTCGACAAATTCCGCACAAAAGCGGCTGTTGCCCCCCAAATGTTGTGTTGCTTCCAAGGGATAAAATAGACTGGAAACTGCCCGTTTTTGCGTTTAACCCAATGAATTAAATGATTCTGTTTATCCATTAAAAAACTTAGCGGTACTTCAAAGGTGCTGTCCACTTCATTTTTATCCAAGGTTAAATCTGTAGGGGCGGAGATAAAGCCAATATAAGGTATTACTTCATAACGGCTGATCGTGCGATACAAAGGTAAGTTACCAATAATTTCTACTTTGCTGGGGGATAAACCGACTTCTTCATGGGTTTCACGCAAAGCCGTTTCGACCAAAGAATTATCAGTTGGCTCCTGTTTACCTCCGGGGAAACTTACTTGACCGGCATGATGCTTCAGGTGACTTGCTCTGACTGTAAACAGCACAGTCAGCTCATCAGTATATTCCAATATAGGCAATAATACGGCAGCAGGTTTCCCCGGCTCTATCAGTGGAAAATCAGCCACACGATTGATCTGTTTGGCATGATGAAAACGAGTGAGAAATTGCGCTTTATCCATGGGTTTTTATCCCAGTTTCGACAAGGTGGAGTCTTGACTCAATACAGGTAATATTTTTGACACCTTATCTAAGCTCTCCTGATATTCATCTTTAGCGTTAGAGTCGAACACAATGCCTCCACCTGCCCAACAATGGATTGTTTGCTGGTTGTTTGATTGTTCGCACAACAGGGTGCGTATACAAATATTGGTATCCATGTCGCCAAACACGCCTAGGTAGCCAATACTACCGCAGTAGATATTGCGGTTGTTGGGCTCCAGCTCGTCGATAATTTGCATCGCGCGTATTTTCGGCGCTCCAGTAATCGAGCCACCGGGAAACGCCCCTTGTAACAAATCCAAAGGGCTGCTGGTTGTTTTAAGCGTTCCTGTGACTGTACTGACTAGATGATGGACTGCGGCAAAACTTTCTAACTTAAACAAGTCGGGCACCTTAACACTGCTCGGCTGGCAATGTTTGCTTAAGTCATTACGCAGCAGATCCACAATCATTAAGTTTTCAGCGCGATCTTTCTCTGCGCTTAATAGCGATTCGATATGTTGTTGGTCTTGTTTAGCGTCGTTACTGCGTGGCCTAGTTCCTTTAATGGGTTTGGATTGTACCATCCGCTCATTTACCGACAAAAAACGTTCAGGTGAAATACTCATCACTACGCTATCCGCTAAGCGGATAAATGCAGAAAATGGCGCATGATTTGCCACGCGTAATCGTTGGTAAGCTTGCCATTCATCGCCCAAATAATTGGCTGAAAAGCGCTGGGCTAAGTTAATTTGGTAACAGTCACCGGCCTGCAAGTAGGATGAAATACACGACAGTTTTTGCGTATATTGATCTTGGCTCATATTAGCCTGCCATTGGCTGGTTAAACGAAACGAATGGGAGCTGTTTGCACACTGAACTAATTGTTGAATATCCATGATAGACGGATGGGGGTAGGGGTCTAAATAACATAGATAAAATTGCTGATTAATATTGTCTTTAATGATGCTCCATGCATAAATACCAACCGCCATATCTGGCGTAGAATATTCATCTGCATTTTTATTAGGCAAACGTTCAAAACGCTTACCTAAGTCATAACCAAATAAACCTAGCGCACCTGCCATAAAGGGCAATTTAGTGTTGTGAGTAAACGTAACTTGACTACTAGGCATGTGTTGTTCAAGTAAACTTTGCACTAAGGACAAAGGATTGACTAGGCTTTGTTGGCTTTGATTAGTTTCTTGTTGCCACACATTACTAGTACTGCCAATGGTGGTGATCGTGACAATTGGGTTGGCAACCATTATGTCGAAGCGGCCGTCTTGATGTTGGCTGTCCGCAGAGTCTAAGAACATTGCCCAAGGTTTATCTGCAAAATGGGCAAAGATGTCTGCCATTGAAAAGTGACTAGGTAAATTAAGGAGGCTGACCGTTAATGAGTAAGTGTGGTTGTTCATGGTGACTACTTGTATGTACCTCAAAAAAAACAGCGGATATGTTACTGATCACTCAGCCGAATTGTCGTGGAGCAAATTGCGTGATCAGGTTATCATATCTAGTAGTGAAAACTTAACCCAGAAAATTTAAGAGGCATCTATGGCTGTTATTCGTCAGCAAGATTTTATCGATAGTATTGAAGAGTCTTTGCAGTTTATTTCTTATTATCATCCCCTTGATTACATCAAAGCGGTCGAAAAGGCTTACAACAAAGAACAAAGTCAGGCGGCAAAAGATGCCATGGCGCAGATACTGATTAATTCACGCATGTCGGCTGAGGGTAAACGTCCTTTATGTCAAGACACCGGCATAGTGACCTGTTTTGTGAAAATTGGTATGGGTGTACAATGGGATAAAACAGATTTGACCGTGCAACAAATGGTCGATGAAGGTACACGTCGCGCTTACTTAAATCCTGATAATCCATTACGTGCATCGATTGTCGCCGATCCTGCGGGTAAACGAATCAATACTAAAGATAACACGCCAGCAGTTGTTCACATCGATACTGTGCCGGGCGGTGAAATTGAAGTGATGATTGCTGCCAAAGGTGGCGGCTCTGAAAATAAATCTAAAATGGTCATGCTTAACCCTAGTGACGACATCGCCGATTGGGTAGTCAAAACACTGCCAACTATGGGCGCGGGTTGGTGTCCACCTGGAATGCTCGGTATAGGCATAGGTGGTACGGCCGAAAAAGCCGCCGTGTTAGCCAAAGAAAGCTTGATGGATCCGGTTGATATCCAAGAATTGATGGACAGGGGCGCTGAAACCACAGAAGAGAAGCTACGTTTAGACATTTTTAAGAATTAATGACTTAGGTATTGGTGCACAGGGGTTAGGTGGATTAACCACAGTGGTGGATGTCAAAATTAAATCTATGCCGACTCACGCTGCATCTAAACCTGTGGCGATGATCCCTAATTGTGCCGCTACCCGCCATGCGCATTTTCATCTAGATGGTTCTGGCTCTGCTGAATTTACTCCGCCTAAATTAGAAGACTGGCCAAAGGTGACTTGGGAAGTGGCCGAGGGTACACGCCGCGTCGATTTAAACACTTTGACCAAAGATAATATACAAGATTGGAAAGTAGGCGAAACAG
>QIJM01000040.1 GCA_003232445.1 Paraglaciecola arctica | reverse complement strand
TAGTTGGGAAAATATACGCCAGTTTATTGGCGTATCATCATTAATGGGAAAACGATTGGGACGCATGAGTTTAGTGTTTTACCTTAAGTGTCAACTAAAAAATAGTAGGCTAGCTATCATTAGCACCACGCCAGTATTTAAATAATTATGAACAAGCCTCTTAAAATCCATAAATAGCAGTTAATTATTCGGCAAAGCCGCAATATCCTGTTCAATTTGTTTGGCTAAACTGGCAACTAACGTCCTCAGTTGTTCAACCGCATGAGCATATCCGTCCTGCTTTAACTCTGACTTAAATAATGTTTTTAACACCCATTCCGCTTTTTTGGGACGCAAACCTAGGCTCAGCGGTATCAGCAAATATAATAAACTGATCAACACAAAAGCGGGAAGTATTAGCACTGCAATCGCTTGTACTAATGCAAGCAGCCCATAATTCTTTTCAACTAAAACCCATAAGCCACCAAGAATATCAATAGACTGATACTGACCACTGGCACTGAACGACAGAAATTCAAACGGCAGGGATGCGAGCAAAAATATAAGTGAGGTGGTCGCCAAAGCAATAATACGTTGCAATGCATTGTGATGATAAACAGTCAGCTGCAAACCACATCTCGGACACACAGCCGCCTGTTTATGGGTCAATGAAGGCAACTTAACTTGGTAGTGACACTCATGGCACCGCATAGTGTGTGGCTTCGACATTATGGTCTTAGTTTCGATTGTTTCACTCTGCATCTAATTGTTAGGATGGATTGATATTAAACATCAATTCAGCGCAAGATACAGCAACATTAGATAGTTAACCCGACCTCGCGTTATTTATGTTTTCAATGCTTGACTTCGTGCTTGTATAAATATGTCTACTGAACGCCTTATATCTTGTTCGGTTGTTGCCCAAGAACACAGGCTGATACGTATGACACTTTTCTTATGCCATGTCGAACCGCCACACCAACATTCTCCAGATTGCTGCACTAAAACTAAGGTATCTTGGGTCAGTTGCTCGGTTTCGCAGCTAAGGATCACTTGATTAAAGACGACTTCATTTAATACTGTGAAGCCGTTGTCAGTTAATAAACGAGCAAACAACTGTGCGTGACCATGTAGTTGTTCAACTAACTCGGCTATGCCAGCACGCCCTAAGTATTTCATTGCCGCCCAAAGTTCGATGGCTCTGGCACGTTTTGACATTTCAGGGGTATACAACAAACCATCGCGCTGTTCGCTGAACTGAATATAACTGCCTTGTTGGTGCAGGGCACTCGTTAAAGCTTCGGCATTTTTACATAATACAATGCCACAATCATAAGGAGTGTTAAGTGTTTTGTGTGCATCTACCGACCATGAATCAGCGAGTTGAAGACCTTTGGTTTGCTCATCAAATAAAGTGGATGCTTTAGCCCACAACCCAAATGCGCCATCTATATGCACCCAAGCCTGAGCTTGGTTTGCTAACTGGCAAACCGGACTGAAATCATCGAATGCACCTGAATTCACGTTACCTGCTTGTAACACCAAAATACAACTCTGATCTAAACGGGGTAGCTTTTCGACTACCATTCGACCTTGTTTATCACAGTCCACCCATTCAATAGATGATTGTCCAAAGCCTAATAAACTGATGGCTTTGGCCACTGTGCCGTGAGTTTGTTTCCCTAGTATTAAGCGAATTTTTGGGGCGCCAAACAACCCTTGTTGATTAACATCCCAACCTAACTTTTGCAGCTGATGAAACCGTGCTGCGGCGAGCGCTGATAAGGTCGCAATTGATGTGCCACTGACAAACCCTGCAACAGTGTGTTCAGGTAAGTCGAATAATTGATTAAGCCAATTTTGACAAACACACTCTAACTTAGATGCAATAGGTGACATCACATATAATGCTGCATTTTGATCCCATACGTCTGTCAACCATTTAGTTGCCAAAGTAACGGGTAGGGTATTACCGTTCACAAATCCAAAATAACGGCCACCCGTTTGGGCTACTGTATTGACTGAACCTACAGTATCTAGAATATCCAGTAATGAAGCTGGGTCGCTAGTCGTTTCGGGTAAGGTTTCATCAAATATTGTGAGTTTTTTAAGGTTTTCCTTATTGGGAAATACCCGCTGTTTTGACTGTTTATCTATATAGTCAAACGCCGCTTTCTGAGCTTGTTTAAGTAGTGCCTTACTTCTTTGTTGTGCAAACAACTGATCTTGTAGCTTGGTCATTTTAGCTCCTTTCATTAAGCACATATTATTATGTCTCTTGGCTCGTAATGACATACACAGATCGTTATGGTTCGAGGTATACAGTTCAATAAGGTAACAAACAACATGGACAAATACCTTTACATAAACAGAGTTGCGATAGGGCTTATTTACCTTTCCAATGAGCCGAATATAGGTTATTAACGTTCTAACTCTAGTAATATGTAATAAATCACTTAACGACGGTTGGAACAATAATGAAAAAAACAATAATCAGTGCCGCTATTGCGTCAGTATTTTTACTGGGCGCATGTAGTAAGCAGGCTGAACAAGAACAAACTAATATGGCTGAAAAAACGGCCACAATAGATATGGCGAAAGGCTCGGCAGAATTGGGTAGCTTCGGTGTTGAGCTTGATGCCAGAGATGAATCCGTTAAGCCGGGTGATGATTTTTTTAATTATGCGGGTGGGACTTGGTATAAAAACTTCGAAATGCCAAGCGATAAAACCCGTTATGGCGCGTTTGATAAATTAGCTGAGCGCAGTGAAATACAAATAAAAGAATTGGTAGAAGAAATAAGCCAAGGCACGGATTTGGATCCAGAGCAGCAAATGGTAGCAGATTTTTATGCTTCCTATATGGACATTGATTCTGCGAATGCTAAAGGTATTTCACCTATCACTCCCATACTAGATAAAATTAGTCATATCGATAGTAAATCAAGTCTCACTGCGGCATTTGGTAGTGCTTGGTTAGACGGTTCAATTAGTCCTATTAGCGGTGGTATGTGGTTTAACCGTTTAGATCCCGATCAGTATCAAATGTCAATTGGGGTGAGTGGGTTAGGTTTGCCTGATCGTTCTTATTACCTTGAAGACTCAGAGCGTTTTGTGAAAATTCGTCATGCTTATGTGGCGCATATCACTGAAATGTTGAATTTCGCCAAGGTGGAAGGTGCCGCTGAAAAGGCTCAGCAGATACTCGAACTAGAGACGAAGATAGCTGAAGTACAATGGCCTCGTGAAAAACGTCGTAATCGCGACCTTACACTTAACCAATTGCCGCGTGAGACTTTAACTGATACTTATCCACGTTTTGAATGGGACACATACTTAGCCGAAACGGGTTATAAAATACCGCACCTAAATATTTCGCAACCACAGCCTGTAAAGGATGTGATAAAAGTCATAAAAGAGCAGCCACTTGAAATATGGAAAGACTATATGACTTACCATACTATCTCGAATCATGCGGCGCTTTTGTCTGATGATATTTTCACTGCTAACTTCGAATTTTATAGCAAGACCTTAAATGGTCAGCAAGAGCCTCGTCCACGTTGGAAACGAGCTATTTCTGCTATGTCTGGTACTCAGTCACTTGGTTTTGCCATAGGTAAAAACTATGTTAAAAAGCACTTTCCTTCTAGTTCAAAAGCGCAAATGGCTGATTTAGTTAAAAATTTACGTAAAGCGCTTGGAGAACGTATTGAAGGTTTAGATTGGATGGGCACAGAAACTAAGGTTAATGCCCAAGCTAAGCTTGCTTCTTTTGTACCCAAAATTGGTTACCCAGATAAATGGCAGAGCTTTGATGGTTTAGACATAAAACCAGACGACCTGCTAGGAAACGTGGTGCGTATGCGTGAATTTTTCCGTGCAGACAGTGCCAGCAAAGAGTTAGAAAAAACCGATCGCACCCGCTGGGGAATGGCACCACAACGAGTGAATGCTTATTACAATAGTTCGTTTAACGAAATAGTCTTCCCCGCAGCAATATTACAACCGCCATTCTTTGATCCTAACGCCGATCCTGCCGTTAACTACGGTGCTATAGGCGCGGTAATTGGTCATGAAATAGGTCATGGTTTTGATGATCAAGGCTCTAAGTCTGATGCCAATGGTATTCAACAAAACTGGTGGACTGATCAAGACAGAGCCGCATTTGAAACCAAAGCAGATGCACTAGCCGCACAATACAGTGCTTATGAGCCAATCGAAGGTAACTTTGTCAACGGCCGCAATAGCCTAGGTGAAAATATTGGTGATGTAGGCGGCTTAGCCATGGCCTACCATGCTTACAAACTCAGCCTGAATGGCAAAGAAGCGCCTGTGATTGATGGTGTGACAGGCGACCAACGTTTCTTCTTAGCTTGGGCGCAGGTATGGCGTGAAAAACGCACTGAGCAGAGTATGTTAACGCAATTAAAAAGTGGTACTCATGCACCAGGTCGTTACCGTGCTTTGGCACCGCGTAATCACGATGCTTGGTATGCAGCCTTTAACGTACAGCCTGAGGACGCGCTTTACTTAGCGCCTGAAGAGCGCGTACGTATTTGGTAACGATAAGTTAACTTCAATAAAAAGGGCGCTTTATGCGCCCTTGTTTGTTTTTAAGCTTTAGACGGGTTAATCAGGTATTAAATCTAAAGTTTTGTCAGTGCCCATTCAGGTAATGGACAGCCATGATAAATACAGTTGCCTATGCCAGCTCTACTGATGTTTACCAAAAGATACAGATTAATTACTTTTATCTAGTTATACTCCGTCAATTTTTGATGAAACCGAACGTGCTAGGGATTACATGCCAACTGAAAATCTTTCTAAAAATTCTAAGGAGCCTGAAAAATCAGGCTTGTTCAATCGATTTTTGGCCGGAGTGGAGTGGCTAGGTAACCTATTACCCCACCCAATCACTTTATTTGCTTGCTTTTGTTTGGCTATTATTATTATCAGTGGTATTGCTGGTTTTTTTGGACTGAGTGTCGTCGACCCTCGCCCTATTGGCGCCTCTGGCAGAGAAGCTGATGGCATTATTAAAGTGGTTTCTTTAGTTAACGCCGAAGGTTTACAACGTATTGTCGCCAATTTAGTCACTAATTTTACGGGCTTTGCTCCCTTAGGCACTGTATTAGTCGCCTTATTAGGTGTATCTGTTGCGGAGCGTTCGGGTTTATTGTCAACCGCTATGCGTGCACTGGTAATAGACGCGTCTCCGCGTATGGTAACCGTGACCGTAGTATTTGCCGGTATAGTGTCGAATACTGCTTCCGAGTTAGGTTATGTCGTATTAATTCCACTTGCAGCGATGATTTTTCACTCACTAGGTCGCCACCCTCTTGCCGGACTTGCTGCTGCTTTTGCAGGCGTATCAGGTGGTTATAGCGCAAATTTATTATTGGGTACTATAGACCCTTTACTTGCCGGTATTACGACGCCAGCAGCACAAATGATAGATCCTACTTACGTAGTAGGCCCTGAAGCTAACTATTATTTCATGTTTGTTAGTACCTTTTTAATTGCAATATTAGGTGCCGTAGTCACCGAAAAAATCGTCGAGCCTAGGTTAGGAAAATACGATGTTAATGAAGCATCTATTGATCTTACAGAACAAAAAATAGAAAGAATAACGGATCAAGAAGTAAAAGCTCTAAAAGCTGCAGGTATTACTTTTGCTTTAGTCTGTGGCATATTGGCCTTAACGGTAGTCCCTCAGCTTGGTGGTATTTTATTACATCCTGAAACGGGTGAAATGAAAGGTTCCCCTTTCCTTAAAGGCATCGTGGCTTTTATCTTTATCACTTTTGCAATCCCTGGTTATGTATACGGCCGTGTTGCCGGTACCATGAAAACAGATCGTGACGTCATTAATGCTATGTCTGCCAGTATGAATACCATGGGTATGTACATCGTTTTGGTCTTCTTTGCCGCTCAGTTTGTTGCTTTTTTTAAGTGGACAAACCTGGGTACTGTCATGGCGGTAAAAGGCGCTACATTGCTGCAAACTTTAGGGCTAACCGGCCCTGAACTGTTTATATTTTTTATTTTAATGTGTGGTCTTATTAATTTAACTTTGGGCAGTGCTTCAGCACAGTGGGCGGTAACTGCACCCATTTTTGTTCCTATGTTAATGCTTATGGGCTATGCGCCAGAAGTGATTCAGGCGGCTTATCGTATCGGCGATTCTGTCACAAATCTGATTACTCCTATGATGAGTTATTTCGGCTTGATACTGGCGGTGGCGGTAAAGTATAAAAAAGACCTAGGCATAGGTACGCTTATTGCCACTATGTTGCCTTACTCCATGGTTTTCTTGCTTGGTTGGACATTATTGTTTTTTGTCTGGGTATTTGTCTTCGATATGCCGGTAGGCCCTGGCGCTGAAACTTATTTCCCAGCAAAATAATCACCTGACAACATTCACTGTTATTATTGCAGGTAATTAATCCACTGGTTTTAGGGTTAATTATTTGCTTGATGTCTTAGTGTCATTACCAAGGAGCATTCTTCTGACGTTAACTAGACAGCCATGATAAATACAAGAATGGCCGTCATCCTACAGTTGTTGTGCCTTGCACCCATATTGCTCTTATATTCAAGCACTTGTGTATCGAAATGACGTGTGAATCGATACAGCGGGAAGTGTAAAAACTCCAACAAATCCCTCCGTATACAACTGTATCGCTGTTGATAATAATGGGGCTTTACGCTTATGTTATTATTTGTACCGAATAGACTGGTTTTTCACGTTTATTATATAAAGTCTAAAGGTGTGTTGATGCTGTTTTCAAAGCAAGTAGATACAGAGTTGTAGTGCAATCGAAATATAAGGACAGGAAGAGTATTTATGCAACCGAACTTTGTGAACAATAGCAATTATGAAACCAACACCAATTCAAGTGCCTATCTGAAAGGCTTTACCTTGGTTGAGCTGTTAATTGTTATTGCTATTATCGGGTTACTCGCCTCTATTGCCGTACCAACCTATCAAAACTACGTTACACGGGCGCGTTTGACCGAAACAGCGGTGCAACTTGGCCAGTTTGCACGCGCGTTTCATATCTGGAAACAGATAAACGGAGATTATCCTAGAGATAGCCATCTAGTTTTGCCACCCGATGCCCTAGGATTAGAGATCAATGAAGCAGAATGGTCAACCCCAACCGCTTTAGGAGGAAATTGGAATTGGGATGGTCCGGATAATTATTCCTATGCAGGAATATCGATTAGTGGAGCCACATCACCTGAGCAAGATATTATTCAATTAGATATGATAATGGATGATGGAGACTTAACAACCGGTAAGTTTCGTAGTACACCAGGTAGTCGTTATACCTATATTTTAGATGAATGAATACACCGATTATTCGGATACATAAAAAAGCCACCCAAAGGTGGCTCAAATTAATTATGCAGGTTAACTGTTTTTAATAACTAGCGTTACCTGGCGTTCTTGGGAAGGCAATCACATCACGGACATTCTGCATGCCTGTCACATAAGCAACCAAACGTTCAAAGCCTAAGCCAAAACCAGAGTGGGGTACAGTGCCGTATTTACGCAAGTCGCGATACCAGCTGTAGTCTTCTGGATTGAGATCCATTTCTGCTAAACGACGGTCGAACACGTCAAGACGTTCTTCACGTTGTGAACCACCGATGATTTCACCAATGCCCGGTGCTAATACGTCCATAGCGGCCACGGTTTTGCCATCGTCATTAATGCGCATGTAAAAGGCTTTAATGTCTTTAGGGTAGTTTTGCATGATGATAGGAGCGCCAACATGTTCTTCGGCTAAGTAACGCTCATGCTCCGAGGATAAATCGACTCCCCAGCTCACAGGGAATTCAAATTTTTTACCGCAGTTTTGCAAAATCTCAATGGCTTCGGTGTAATCCATACGCACAAAGTCTTGGTCTATGACTTTTTCTAAACGAGATATCGCTTCTTTATTGATGCGTTGGGCAAAAAACGCCATATCATCGGGGCGTTCTGCTAGTACTGCTTTGAATACATATTTCAGCAAATCTTCAGATAGTTGCGCGATATCGGCTAAATCAGCAAAGGCGACTTCAGGCTCGATCATCCAAAACTCGGCCAAGTGGCGACTAGTATTAGAATTTTCTGCTCTGAAAGTCGGTCCAAAGGTATAAATCTTCGACATGGCCGTGGCGTAGGCTTCGCCATTTAACTGACCTGACACGGTTAAAAAGGTTTCTTTGCCAAAAAAGTCTTGGCTGTAATCCACTTCGCCTTCTTCAGTCTTAGGGATATTTTGCATATCTAAAGTAGATACTCTGAACATCTCACCAGCGCCTTCGGTATCGCTGGCTGTCAAGATTGGAGTGCTTATCCAGCAATAACCTTGCTCATAGAAAAAACGGTGAATGGCCTGAGATAAACAATTGCGTACACGGGTAACTGCGCCGCCTACGTTGGTACGTGCGCGTAAATGTGCATGTTCACGTAAGTATTCCAGACTGTGGCGTTTAGGTGCCATAGGGAAAGTATCTGGGTTTTCTACCCAACCAATTATTTCAACTGTTGTTGCTTCAATTTCTAAAGATTGACCTTGACCCTGCGATTCCTTCAAAGTGCCTGTCACCACAAGCGAACAACTGGTAGTGAGCTTTTGGATATCGGAGTAATTTTCAATGGAATTAAGTGCAATCACCTGAATAGGGTCGAAACAGCTGCCATCGTGTAAGGCAATAAAAGACAAACCTGCTTTTGAATCACGGCGAGTACGAATCCACCCTTTAACTGTTACTTGGTCACCAACTGAATATTTACCGGCAAATATGTCTGCCACCGGGGCGTGCGCCATCTACTTTTCTCCACTTGTTTTAGGTATTTAGGGTCTTTCGACCTTTCATATTTATTTAATTTGCAATGTTTGTTTGAGCGATTACTCATGCATAATTGTTTAGATCAAACTAATAAAAGCTTGAAGATAAACCATTAAGGATGACAAAAAAGACTCTTGAAAGTTTGACTATAGCCGAAAACACTAGCAACGTTACTACAAATCTCTATGTAGTTTACTTGGCAATTTTTGCAAGGTGTGTAATCTTACTCAGGTAGCGCCTAGACTCAAGAAAAATCGACAATAAACTCGGTAATTGAAGAACCAATTAAGCATATGAAATATACGAGCCCTTCACAAAAACCTATTCCTAATCGCAGAACGTTACCACGAGAAGATGACAGGTTTTTTCAATGCATGGTGTTTATCAACGTTTTAGGCTGGTTTGTGTTTATTGGTGCACTGTTAGTGTTTCATTATGCCCGCCCTGAATTTGTTTCTGGAGTGCAAACATTTTGGGGCATAGAAGGGCGTCAAGAATGGTCGAAAACACTGACTATGTATTTAGTTGGTTTGTTGTCGCTATGTGTGATCATAAGTGTGACTGTGTTGATCATGAAGCGCATGCGTAATCGCCGTGTAAAAGATTATTTTGGGATTAATGGTTATGTGTTGATGGTGACCGCTGTGTCGAGTTTAATCATTTTATATTTTGAGTTCACTGCACCTTAAATATATAGCGCTTTTATCATTCTAAAGTGCTTATTTGAGTCATATGTTAGGATGGATTGGTATCAGTCACCACTATGACGTTTGTCATGACTTTATAACCGACTCGTTCTAGTCCAGAAACAATTCAGTACTGAAATAGCGTTCGGCATTATCAGCAAAAATAGTCACAATATTCTTATCTTTGTTTTGTATTCGTTGCCCCACTTTGATGGCTGCCCATGCGGCCGCACCCGAGGAAATGCCAACCGGTAAACCTTCTATTTGTGCCAGCATACGTGCTGCTTGAATTGAATCTTGATCCGATACAGCAATGACTTCATCCAACACATCTAAGCTCAAAACATCGGGTACATGACCCGAACTTAACCCTTGGATCTTATGAACACCTTTTAAGCCTTTACTTAAAACAGGGCATGAAGCCGGTTCAACCGCAATAATTTGGATATTGGGGTTACGTATTTTCAATGCTTTTGCAATACCGGTAATAGTGCCGCCTGTGCCTACACCTGCAACCAAAATATCCACCTTGCCCGCTGTATCTCGCCATATTTCTTGCGCGGTGCTATTGAAATGCATATCTGGGTTAGCTTGGTTAGCAAATTGGTCTAGCATCACAGCATTAGGGTTTTCAACTACCATTGAACGGGCTTTGTCTATCGCTCCCTTCGTGCCTAATTCTTTGGCTGTGGTAACGAGCTGTGCACCGTAGTGCTTTATCAGCTTTTGCCGTTCAATTGACATATGTTCTGGAATAACAACGGTTAACTTAATTCCTTTCATGGCGCAAATCCACGCGCAGGCCACGCCATTATTGCCAGATGTCGGTTCAATGATTTCGGTTTGGGCATTGAAGCTTGCTGATATGATAAGAGCTTCAATCATTGCCATCGCTGGGCGGTCTTTAATTGAACCGGCGGGATTGAAGTATTCAATTTTGGCTAGAATATTGGCTTTTACCGAGTACTTGTCAGCTAATCGACTTAACCGCACTAAGGGAGTATTACCTATGGTTTGAGTGATATCGCCATATATTCTAGGCGTAGAAATGTCTACTGGGCTGATGGTCGGTAAAGCAGAGATATTTTGAGCTAGAGCATTAGTTTGTGCATTCATGGAATAGTACTCACTTTAATTTGTATGCTGAGTATTTTGACATGAGCGGCTTGGAATAAAATTGCATATAATTCTCTCATATTTTGATATAGTAGAATAAAATTCTATTTAAAATCAATAAAATGATAATAAAAGTTATGGATAGGTTAGATAGTGAAATACTTAGGTTGTTACAGGTTGACGCAACTCAGTCTGTGGCAGATATTGCAGAACAAATAGGTTTGAGCACTACGCCTTGTTGGCGGCGTATTCAGTCTTTGGAAAAACAAGGCATTATTGATAAACGCGTAGTTTTGCTTAATCCTGAAAAAATTGGCTTAGGCATGACCGTATTTGTACAAGTTAAAGCAGTGAAGCATGACTCTGTTTGGCTCAAAAAGTTTGCCGATCATGCGACAAACATCGAACAAATTGTCGAATTTTATCGAATGAGTGGTGAATATGACTATATGCTCAAAGTAGTAGTAGCAAACATGCAAGCTTTTGATGTATTTTATAAGAAATTAGTAGATGGCGTTGATTTGTCTGATGTGACATCGAGTTTTGCGATGGAACAAATTAAGTACACTACCGCTTTGCCTTTATAGGATTGTCTTTATAAGATTGGCTGTTTAGGCTCCCAGATTCAACCGAGTAAAAAACGTGTCATAAAAATAAGGTTCGTGTATGCATTGGTATTATGCTGTGGATCAGAAATGGCGATTTAGCTAGCGGTCGCGGCAGTAAGTCGGTGTTGTACGCGACTGTGTTGGCATGTTTTGTCGCTAGTTTAGTAATGATTTAAACCTTGAGGAAAAAGCAATGATGCCTATCGGGATAACACCCAGTAAATTTATGAACCAGATTCTTCTTTCGCTCATGAGTATATGTCTTTTTGCATGCACTGGGCAGATTGACGAAGCACAAGTAACATCCACACCCACAGTGAAACAAGCAGCGGTGGCTATGCCTGATAGCTACAGCGCAGATATCGCCAAAGATATTTTACAAAAAGGCGGGAATGCCATCGATGCTGCCATAGCTGCGCAGTTTGTCTTAGCCGTAACTCTGCCAGAAGCAGGCAATATCGGTGGTGGAGGTTTTATGCTGGTATACAAAGATAAAAAAAGTGACTTTATCGATTACCGCGAACAAGCCCCTTTGTCCGCTCATAGGGATATGTATTTGGATGAAAACGGTGAAGTCATCCCTTATCAGTCTGTCATAGGTATTTTGTCATCTGGCGTGCCGGGCACTGTGGCAGGTATGTGGTTAGCCCATAAAAAGCATGGCAGTTTGTCTTGGAAAGAATTAGTACAACCAGCTGTTGATCTAGCAGAGCAGGGGTTTAAGGTTCATCCCAAACTTGCAAAATCTATTGAAAGACATATTCAGCGGTTAGAACAACGTGGTTTTGAAGTTAACTTTAAGGATTATTTCGTTGGTGCAAAAGCAAATGAAGTGTTTCAGCAATTGGAATTGGCAGGCACTTTAAAGCGTATTCGTGATCAAGGGCGAGATGGTTTCTATAAAGGCCAAACGGCGAAAATAATCAGTGATTTTATGCGCAAGGAAAAAGGCTTAGTGACTGAACAAGATTTATTGTCTTATGAAGCTAAGTCTCGTCAGCCTCTGAACGCTAAATGGCGGGAATATCAATTACTCACGTCACCGCCACCCAGCTCTGGTGGCATCGCTATTTTACAATGGTTGAAGATGTACGACCTATTAACCCGAGATCAAGAAAAGCTTAGCCACAACTCTGCGGCTTATTTACATTTATTAGCAGAAATTGGTAAACGGGTGTTTGCTGATCGTGCTGAATATCTCGGTGATCCTGACTTTATTGAAGTACCTGTTGATAGCCTGATTGCTGATGAATATATTGCGATCCGTAGTCAATCGATATTAAGAGATAAAATTTCAGTGACAGAATGGGTCAAACCGGGGCTACAAGAAAGCGAAGAAACCACGCATTTCTCAGTCATGGATAAATGGGGCAATGCAGTATCGAATACCACCACTATTAACCTTGGATTTGGCAGCGGTGTGGTAGTCGAGGGCGCTGGATTTTTATTGAACAATGAAATGGACGATTTTAGTTCTAAACCCGGAGTCGCTAATGTTTTTGGCGCAGTAGGTGGTCAAGCCAACGAAATCCAACCTAAAAAACGTATGCTGTCGTCTATGACACCGAGCATAGTGTTAAAAGATGGTAATGTTAGCATGGTGACAGGATCGCCTGGCGGTACCACTATTATAAGTTCGGTTTATCTGTCTATTCTAAATGCCTTGGAATTTTCCATGAATGCAGAAGACGTCGTTAACAAACCCAGGTTTCATCATCAACTATTGCCCAAAGACGTTATTCGTTACCATGACGGATTTGATCCTACTGTGATTTCTGAATTAGAAAAAATGGGCTACACCATGAATCACCGCCGCTTTGGAGATATACAGGTTATTTTAAATAAAGACGGTAAAATGGATGCTGCTTCAGAAGCTAATGGGCGCGGAAAATCTATCGTGTTCTAGCAGCCTAAAAGTGCTATTAAGTATGTTCTGCAAGTTTTTCGTGATAATGCAAAATTTGGTTAAATAGAATGTTTATATTCATGTCGATTCGAATTGAACTGGAAAAAAACATGGTTAACATTTATGGTTACTCAATATGAAGCATATACAAAATTTTCCTTTACCTTTTATTTTAAGAGCCTCATTTTTTGGCTTGTTTTTTATTACCTATTCACAATGTGTTTTAGCCGACAAAGTAGACGACTTTATTCAAAGTATTCACGTTTCTACTTATGACTGTCCTGACGATCAATTTATGCCACAAGTTGATGAATATTTGAAGCGGCGCAGTGCTTTACCCGAACAGATTATCAAGATAAAACTGCATAAAGCGCATTGGCTGATCTGTGTCGGTAAGAATGATCAAGCGCAAGTGATGCTTGAAAATCTGCTGTTAGATCCTGTGATGGATAAAAACTCTCAGAGTTATGCCAGAGTGCATTATCAATTGGGTTTTATTTTCGATGTACAGGAAAAACCGGAAAAATGTGATTATTATCGTAAATCTGAGCAACTGGCTAAAGACAAATTTAATGATATTCATTTGAGCTCGCAACTTGGGCTTATCACCGTTTGTGATCAAGATAAGCAAGATATCGGTGTTAAACTGGGTCGTCTATTCGCATTGCTTCAATCCTACTCAGAGAGTGGCAATCTAAAGTCTTTAGCTCACATTCATAATAATATTGGTTTGCTTTATCATTCTATAGGCCAGATGGCACTTGCTGCCGAGCAGTATCAAAAAACCTATGAACTTGGTTTAAGTGTATATGAAGAGAAAAATCAAGTTGCGCCTTTAATCAGTGTTATCACTGCTTATAGTGGCAGTGGTGATTATGAGAGTGCTCAATTAATGATTGAGGAATTAGGCAAGCGCAACATAAAAGTCAATACACCTTTAACCAATAGTTGGTATCACTTTGCCCAAAGCCGCCAAGCGTACCGCACTAACGATTATAAATCTTTACGTAAGAGTTT
>QIJM01000196.1 GCA_003232445.1 Paraglaciecola arctica | reverse complement strand
CTTAAAAAATAACAATTTAATTTATACATTTTTTGTCGTTAAACTATACGCCGAGACTCGAACTATATTACATTTAATCCCATTTTCTGTTATACAGTTGCTCTCACTTAAAAAAATGAAACAATGCGAATTTAACTAATAATATAACGCAAGGAATAAATATGAAAGAATATCGGTTGAAATGCTTAAGTCTATTCACACTTATTTTTATGTTTTCAATAAATACGTATGCGGCACCAGCGATAACGGGCACCCCGAAAATTGTTTTCCCAAAACACTTGTTGGACTGGCCCAGTGAAATAAAAGGTGTCAAGCCAACGCTGACTGAACCTACTGCAAACAGGCTCAATGACTTACATGGTCAAATCGGCCAATGTGACTTAGTATTGTCTACGGCGGGTAACTACCACATGGCACTTCGTGAAGCTTGGAAGGACTATTTAGACAAATTTGCCGAAAGTCTCAAGATTAAGACATGGTACTATACGACCAGTCCACCGATATCGCCCAAGCAAATCAGCAATAAAACCGTACAATTTGGTAATCTAAAGCTTAATTGTGTACCGCAAGTGGCTGTTGGCCCAAAAAAATTAATAAAAAAATTAGTTAGCATGAGCGTAACTGATGGCGAGCCTGTAAAAATATTAAAAAATTATGGCAATGTTATTTTAGTCAAAAAAGGTAATCCTAAGAAGATAAAAGGTGTCTGGGATCTGGGACGCGCCGACGTAACACTGGTCACTCCTAACCCAAAGTTGGAGCCCGGCTCGTTTGGTAACTTCTCTGGCTCGATATATAACATTGCAAAAAATGATCCCAATCCTCCTAAAGGAGAATCCGCTGAAAAACTATTTAATAGTATCTTCAATAGCAATCAAGGAGAATGTGGCGGTGAAAAGAAAAAATGTAATTGGGTAAGCGGTAAGCGCATCATGCATCGAGAACAACCTTGGGCAATAAATTCTGGCGCGGCTGATGCTGGCGTTATATTTTATCATTTGGCGCTATATTTTACCCGCGCATTTCCAGATAAATTTGAAATTGTGCCGCTGGGCGGTACAATTGATAAGCCCAAACCTCTAGAGGGTAACAAAGTGGGTGTATTGCAGGCGGTTCGAATTAAAGGGAGCTGGACCCCCAATCAGAAAAAAGCTCAGGACGAGCTTATAAAAACATTTGAGTCAGAAAAATTCACCAAGATACTAAAAAAGCACGGCATTAGACGCCCCTAAAAATAAAAGATAAGAACTTTTTACTCCTACATCAAAGGCAACACCATTTTTTCCGGAGCTGCCTTTGGGAAGTGCGAAAAAGGAAACATCAACTGCAATCGATTCTGTTAATACGGCTCGGTTATTGTAAGTCGATTGATTTTTAATGATCGCACGTCGTCCCAATCTGAATTTTTTGCGTTGACAAATCCCTTTAGTTTAATCGCATGTAATAGTTTTACTCCCTCTTCTGTTGTGTGTAATTCTTCAAGGGATTTTTTTACCCGTTCCACAACCTCTTTTGGCACACGTTCATGCACAGCAATTGCATGTGGTGTGAAATCCTTTGTGGTCCACAAGACACGTAACATGTTTGATACGTTTTTATCCGCATTTTTCATAGTACGTATAACGCCACCACCGGCAGCATATTTTTTGCTGGCGATCGCTCGATAAACTAAGTCGTGTGATAAAACGTAAGCAGGCCTAATAAAAATTTTCTGCTGTTTTAGATAAGCGCGTGTCAAAATAGTTGCCGCAAATGCTGATGGCGATGGAAATGCTAATTCACTTCCACTTAAGTCCTTGAGTGATTTGACCGGACTATCTTTTCTTACAACGATAATTCCTTTTATTTTTTTATCTTTCGCCTTTGCAATTGCATTGTAATTAGCGATATCGTGAAATACCGTATAGTGGAACGGATTCATATATGAAAAATCGTGCCAGCCAACCTCCAGCTCCTTTTCAAATTCCGGTATTGTCTTGCTGGTTTTTAGCTCTAGTTTAATCCCCGTTTGCCTGGTAATGTGTTTTAATATTGGACCCCAGATTAAATTGGTTTTTTTTGCCGACTGTTGTGGCACGATTGCGAAACTGTAACTCTTATCATACATATATTTTTTCGCTGTCTTTTCTTTTATTTGACCTTTTTCTTTAAAGACGCCGCCTTTAACTAAAATTTTTCCGCCCCTATTATGAACTTTGGTAACATACCCTTTGTTTAAAGTTAATTTCCCATCTTTATGAACTACAACCATCGAAGAGCTTACGCTGGAATTAATTGAAAGGTCTCCACCACTTTTAATCCGATACTTGATACCCGGACTTCCCTCAAACAATTCAACCTTTTTAGTGATATGAATTTCTATATATTTGCTATCATCTTCTGGGTTTCTAATTAGCGCCCTATAGTTGACACCATCAATTCTGGCATTACCGGTTAACTCTATATAACCTCGGCCATCAAGTTTATGTACACCACCTGATTCAATATAGGTTTTACCACCTGTAGCTTGTACATTTTGAACCAATATATCCTTTAGTGTTGTAACACCCGATTTTGTTAAAATATAATCAATATTGCCCGCGACTACCGCTTGCCCGCCATAATTAATTACAATACCGCCGACACTTTTTGTTCCAACAGACAGTTTTGCTCCTTTTTCCACTACAATTATATTTCTAGTGAAATTATCGTTTAACTGTAGCTCACCACCTGATGGCACAACGACTACAGCGCAATCGGCTAAGGGTGTTGGTATGTCACTGGAGGTCACCAAACGAATACTCAGGGAACGACACTTCATTTTATTTGCATACAATTTTGTATATTTAGGAAGCTTGTTAGCGATTTTCTTATTTATAGCAACTTTATTATTTGAGTTTCCCTGACTGCTGTTGATGGCTTTTTTCGGCGTGCCTCTAACTGCTTTTGACTTCGGCTCGACACTTCCTGCTATCAGTTTACGCTCCACTTTTACTGCTTTTGATTTATCGATATTTTGTTTCGCGATAATATGATTAACGGATTTTAAAATATCGTCTAACTCATTTGCATTGTTAGTAGAATAATATTGGCCCCCTGTGTTGGTCGCAACACATTTTAATTTCGAAATATCTTTAAGCCCTTCAACATCAAAACCCACCACATGCACACGAAGACGACTGTTTTCTTGTTTTAGTACTGTCGCTTCCTTGCACGGATCCATATCACAGCTTTCTATTCCGTCGCTAACTAAAATAATGGTTGCCGCTGCTTCTTTTGATTTAAGTATGTCCGCTGCCATTCTAACCGATGCTGTCAGTGGTGTTCTTCCCTTGGGACGAAGCCTCTCTAACATTTTCATTATTTTACGGCTATTAACTCGCCCTAGGTTCGACAAGGTCTGAATATCGCTACAACTGGAATTATGACGATGGCCATACACCATGACACCCAGTTTAGTTTCTTTATCCCACTGATCGAGCATTTTCTTAATAACGCTACGGGCAATGTCTACTTTTGGCGTTTTATCAATTCTGCCCCACATGCTTCTTGATAGATCAAGAATCAGCATTACATTCTGATCCTTTAATCTCGAATCCTCAGAAAAGGTATTCGTAGATAGGAAAAATAAAATCAATACAAGTAGAATAGAAAACCGATATGGTTCTTTATAATATTTCATTATATGCACCCTCAGCTTGACACCGAACACATCAATTTTTTAGTTATTTGACTATAAATAAAGTCATTCCCGCGAACAAGGGTGTAGTAGATCATAGTCAATAACATATGGGAATAGATTTAAACTCAATACTAGGGAGACTCTTTATTCCGAGTATCAATGAATCCGTGACGAGAATTGAAAAACCACCTATTAGTCGCTGGATGGAACCAAATCACAGCGTAAAGCAAAACCGAATCCCCTTCGGCTAACCATGCAAAAAGGCTATACCCCAAAAGCGCTTATTTATGCGCATTGTCTTTATTGCAAACCGAAATCTTAATACGGCATTTTCGCCCACCATGCTTTTTACATACCTTTGTTGCTTTGCGCTTTGCTTTTCTTTTATTAAACGAAGTTGCCCAGCCGTAAGTCAAGTGATCTATTGCCAAAGCCGCACAATTGTTAGCAAATCTGGCTATCACCTTACACCCACTACCACATTCCTGTATAGCACGACTATCGGCTTCGCGCTGGACATGGTAATTAAAGGCAACGCCGTAACGACCATTATCATTATTATAAGCGATTGAACCTTTCCAATCTGCCAGCACTGACCACGAAATAACAGACAAAACCAATAATATTATTTTTTTCATTACCAACCCCTTCCCACCACTTTAATACTCACAAATCCGAAAGATAGAATGTTACTGAGTCACCGAAAACCTGTCAATAGTGCATTTATTATACAAGCCAAATAAACCTGAGCTTAAGCCACGCTTGACATTTAGCCGGGTACTTTAGGTAATATCATGACAGCATTTCCAGCTTAGCATATGCCAATACCAACCGTTTGGTACCCGATGATGCGAAATTCACCTGCACTTGAGTATGTGATCCATCACCTTCATAACCCAAAACCACGCCTTCCCCAAACTTAGGGTGCATGACTCGTTGGCCGAGCGGAATCTCCCTAGACTCCTGATCGACCCGGACTTGCCTACGCCCAGACCGAACACCCGAAGATTGCACCCCGCCAGATCGATAATTGCCAGACCTGCGTCCTGGCTGGCTAATTTTAAGTTTCGGCCGGGTATCCACGATTAACTCTTTTGGAATTTCATCTAAAAATCGCGATGGCTTTTGAATATTGCTAGTACCATGCAATCGTCTGCTTTCCGCATAAGACAGGTACAACTTCTGTCGCGCCCGGGTCATGCCAACATAACACAAGCGCCTTTCTTCCTCGAGTCCAGACAAATCCTCTATCGACCGACTGTGTGGAAATAATCCCTGCTCCATTCCCACAAGAAACACTACCGGAAACTCCAAGCCCTTGGCAGAATGCAGTGTCATTAACTGCACACACTCTTCTCCCTCGCCTCCCTGGCCTTCACCTGCTTCCAACGACGCATGTGCGAGAAAGGAAGTGACATCGCTTAAATCTTCGTCTTCCTCCGGTTTTTGAAAAGCCCCTGCCGCATTGATCATCTCTTCAATATTTTCAATTCTCGACTGACCTTTTTCGCTTTTATCTTTAGCAAAATAATCGGCTAATCCGCTGGCATCTATCACTGTTTTTGCCTGCGCTTCCAGGGAAAGATCTTTGCTTAAGTGCTCCATCTGATCAAGCAATTCTACAAATTGTCTAACCGCATTTTGGGCGCGGGCACTCAGCCCGCCTTGGCGTAATACTTCCAGTGCCGCCACCCAAAGCGTAGTACGATTGGCGAGAGCCCCATCGCGTATTATCGACAGCGTACGTTCGCCTATGCCACGGGTCGGCGTATTAATAATTCTTTCAAATGCAGCGTCATCATCCCGGTTTTGCGTTAACCGCATATACGCCAGCACATCTTTGATCTCGGCGCGGTCAAAAAACCTCAAACCACCATATACCCGGTATTTGACACTGGCGGTCATTAGCGCTTCTTCAAATAAGCGTGACTGCGCATTGGAACGGTAGAGAATGGCAATCCCGCTGTGCGCCTCACCTTCAGCAATACACTGCTGCAGACGCCCGACAACATAACGCGCCTCATCTTGTTCATTAAACGCAGAGTACAAGTCGATCATCTCTCCCTGGCCACCATCAGACCAAAGTTCTTTACCCAGGCGGCTGGTATTGTTAGCAATCAATGCATTGGCTGCCGATAATATGGTATTGGTAGAACGATAGTTTTGCTCTAGCTTTATCAGACTGGCGGTGGAAAAATCGCGCTGGAAATGGCTAATATTTTCGACCTTGGCCCCCCGCCAACCATAAATTGACTGGTCATCATCACCAACGATAAAAACTTTGCCGTGATCGCCAGCGAGTAATTTGATCCATTCATACTGCAATGTATTGGTATCTTGAAATTCATCAACCAAAATGTGATTAAAGCGCCCTTGATAATACGTTAATATTTCCGGTTTGCTCCTAAGTAAATCGTATGCACGCAATAGTAACTCAGCAAAATCGACTAGCCCCGAGCGGTTACAACTGGCTTCATATTCCTGGTATACCTCAAGAAACTGTTTGCGCATGGCGTCGTTTCCTACGTCCATACTCGTGCTTCTTAGCCCCTCATCTTTACACTCATTTATAAACCACTGGATTTTTCGTGGCGGCCAATAGGCCTCATCAAGTCCGAGCTGACGACTGATACGCCTGATAATACGATACTGGTCATCGGCATCTAATATTTGAAAGGCCTGAGGTAAACCCGCATCTTGCCAGTGTGTTCGCAGCAGTCGGTGGGCAATACCATGAAAAGTACCAACCCACATGCCCGCAGTACTGGTTTTTATCATTGAAGCAATTCGCTTGCGCATCTCGCCGGCAGCTTTATTGGTAAAGGTGACGGCAAGAATATTATAAGGCGTTAATGGCTGCGAATGGATTAACCAGGCGATGCGATGCACCAACACTCTGGTCTTGCCACTGCCTGCCCCCGCCAATACGAGTTGATGATCAAGCGATGCGGTCACCGCCGCACGTTGTTTATCATTTAGATCTTCTAAAATAGTTTCGATGCTCATAAAATTCCTGACTAGATGCTGACAATGTTAGTGGAGAGATTGGCAGGCGAAATAGTAGCAAATATTCCCATGACTAAATAGCGTCTATTCAGCCCCTGATCAATATTCATTGTTATCCATACATAATCAGTTCCGGGTTTATCTACTTGCAATATTATTGTAGCGAATTACCCATTAATACCTGCTAAATATAATATATCTTTTATAACAGCAGTTTAAGCCAGCTCATCGAATTAATGGCTAAATAATAATTACTTATGTTGTTGCCTGATAGTCGAACTGGGTCACAGCCTGGATATGACAAAGGTTTTACTTGTGGTCAAAACCTTATAGAATTGGCTTCTCATTTATATTAACGTTTAGTTATTCTATCTTAATAAGAATATTAGTAATAACTGAAGCAACAAGATATTAGTGTCCAAACTAATTTTCAAGGAGTTAAGCATGGGCGTTTTCTTCGGTGTTCTCTACAAATTTTTTGCTTTCCTTGGTTTTCTGCTACTACTGGCAATGGTGGGTGGCGGTACCTGGGACTATATAAAGGCCAACAAAAATATCGACTGGGCTAAACTAGATAAAAATAATATCGGCTATGTCAAACGTGGCTATGTTTTGAATATTCATTTTGACTGTGGCAGCAGCTTTCGCGCCATTGAAATTTTTCGCAAAAAGCTTTTATCGAAAGATATGGGCAGCACCGCACCTGAAGGATTTAAAGCAGCGTGTTCTCAGCTTTCAGTGGCAACAACGGCCGCTGCCAGCAAACCGGCTGAATCAACTCCACCGGCTACGGAAGCACCTAAAGCCGAAGATAGTGTTGCTAAAGAAGAAGCCAGCTCAGGAAACTAAGTTGCGCTTTCTGTCAGGCAATGATATCCAATACTTGCCCTGGAGCTCGATTTGAGTCTTGATTGGCAAGGCTTGCTGTTTCATTGTATTCCCGTGTTGCTTTACTGACTTTTATATCCGGCCGGTCTTTACTATCAGAATCTTTTGATGCTTCCACTTGCGAGGCATCAAGATTTTGCCTGCTTTGCTTAGAGGGTTGAATTGGTTGCTGTACATTAGCCTGAACGGTCTCATTCGCCGTATCATCGATTTTTCTTTTATCCGGTGATAGTGCGGGGGAATTTGATTTGTTTTGGTCAATATCACGGTTTTTCTGGTCGCGATTATCTGTTGCTTGTGCAGCAGATACTGTTTCAACTTTACGCGATTTATTCGCCGCTGCAAAATCGGTCATTCTCTGCATTGACGTAAAACTGTTAATCGGGTTCATATTTCACCTGTTTAATCTGACAAATATTAAACCTTGATATCTATGATTGTCCCTATAGTCTCCATTACGATAGATAGTGCTTTGGCCGATGCGCCAACTTGCAGTGAATTAAGCTTGAGCTCAACAAACGATTCTGCCAGCGCTTTTGGACTCTGTGCTGACAACTGGTCTTTACTGGCTATCTCTGCAGCATTTTTTTGCACGCCATCTAGCCCGCGTTGAATGCCTAACAATGAACTTTGAGCGGCCGATATAACAGACACGTATTCCTCGCAAACTTAATTTCACTAGTAATCCATATAGCGGTCGCTAATCCAAAATATTTGTGAACCAGTTCACATTTTATGTCCATTTTTTTATAAAGCTAATTATTCTTTTTACCCGCTTGCCTTATCAAAAAGTTTATTCTAAGCCTTTGTTTTTATAATTATTTAATTCAAGTTTGTATTCGTGCTTCCGTTTATTTATACTTCGCGCGAATAAACTATGCAATGGATTATTTTATGCCTCCTAACACCTATATGTCCAACCTGTTTGGCTCCTCCCCTGTGAAACCATTACAAAAACATATGGCAAAAGTACTCGCCTGCGCCGCCGAACTTATTCCATTCTTTGAAGCTGTTTTTAAACAAGACTGGGACGAGGTAGCACAAATTCGCGCAAATATATCCCAACTGGAACGGGATGCGGACGAGCTTAAGAAAGAGCTGCGCCTAAATTTACCTAAGGGCCTGATGCTGCCGGTATCGAGACGCGACTTGCTCGAAGTACTTACCATGCAAGATAAAATCGCCAATAAAGCCAAAGACATATCGGGGCTGGTTTTGGGGAGAAAAATGACCTTCCCTCCGTCAATGGTAGAGGACTACCTTGATTACATTGAACGTTGTGTTGATGCCACTAATCAAGCAAAAACGGCCATCAATGAACTCGATGAGTTGGTCGAAACCGGATTCCGCGGCAAAGAAGTAGAATTAGTTGAATCCATGATAAGGAAACTTGATGCCATTGAGCAAGAAACCGATGCCAAACAAGTCGGTATACGCTCGCAACTTTTTGCGGTGGAAAAAGAATTGCCACCTGTCGAAGTTATGTTTACTTATGAGATAATAGAATGGATTGGCGAAGTCGCTGACCTGTCGCAGCGCGTCGGTAGCCGTTTGCAATTAATGCTAGCACGTTAAAAAAAGGGGGGGTTTCAGTGACTGACTATACTGTCATATATATTACGTTAGCCATTATTTTTGGTCTGTTCATGGCTTGGGGCGTCGGCGCAAATGATGTCGCAAACGCAATGGCGACATCGGTTGGCTCAAAAGCATTAACGCTAAAGCAAGCAATCATTATCGCTGCAATCTTTGAATTTCTAGGCGCATTTCTAGCCGGGGGCGGCGTTACAAAAACAATCCGCAAGGGTATTCTTGATGAGTCTATGCTGGCAAATATTCCACATGCACCGGATTTGATTGTCTTTGGGATGCTGGCCGCCTTATTGGCGGCCGGCATCTGGCTAATGCTCGCAACACGTATGGGCTGGCCGGTATCGACCACGCACACCATCGTCGGGGCGATCGTCGGATTTGCCGCCGTTGGTATTAGCGTTGACATAGTCGAGTGGGGGAAAGTAGGCTCGATCGTAGCCAGTTGGATTATCTCACCTGTGCTCGCAGGTATTATCGCGTTTTTACTCTTTATCAGTGTTCAGCGACTAATACTCGATACCGATGACCCGCTAAAAAGTGCAAAACGCTATGTTCCCTGGTATATGTTTTTGGTCGGCTTTATTATCGCGCTGGTAACGATTATGAAAGGGCTAAAGCATGTGATCAATATAGAATCTGTCAGTATCGCCACGGGCGTAACACTATCGATACTGGCTGGCCTAGTGGTAATGACTTTCGGCTATTTGTTAATTCGTAACATAAAGCCCGATAAACAGGCTGAAAAAGACTTCTATTTTGCCAGTGTCGAAAAAGTATTTGCAGTCTTAATGATGATCACCGCCTGTGCGATGGCTTTTGCCCATGGCTCTAACGATGTTGCCAATGCCGTCGGCCCAATGGCTGCTGTTGTTTCTATTGCACCGACCATGACGCTGACTGCCAAGTCAACACTACCCTTGTGGATTCTTGCCGTTGGTGGTATCGGTATTGTTATTGGTTTGCTGACCTATGGTTATAAAGTCATTGCCACTGTCGGAAGAAACATTACCGAACTTACACCTTCGCGCGGATTTGCAGCGACACTGGCGGCAGCGATCACCGTTGTGATCGCTTCAGGTACTAACCTACCCATATCAACTACCCATACACTGGTCGGCGCGGTATTGGGGGTTGGCCTTGCAAGAGGCCTGGCAGCGGTCAACATGAGAGTCGTGCGGACTATTTTTATGTCCTGGATCATTACCTTACCTGCCGGTGCCATCCTGGCTATTTTCTTTTTCTTTATGTTCAAAGGCATCTTTATGCCTATCGGATCATAGTTTGGCTGACCTATATGCCGTTATGGGCAACCCGATTGCCCATAGTAAATCACCCGCTATTCACCGTCTATTTGCCAAGCAAACCGGTAACGATATTCACTACCAGGCTATTCTGGTCGACACAGAAAATTTCCCAGAAGCCATACATTCGTTTATAGAAAAAGGCGGAAAAGGCCTTAACATCACCGTGCCTTTTAAACAAAGCGCATTCGAAATGGCGGATAATCTTAGTGAGGAAGCAAGACTGGCTGGCGCTGTTAACACCTTATCCATTAACACTGATGGTACTTTAAGGGGCGACAACACTGACGGTTCCGGCCTAATCACTGATCTGGCTAATAATCTCGGTATCAAGTTAAGCGCAATGCGAATCCTGATATTGGGCGCAGGTGGCGCAGTACGTGGCATTCTGTTGCCGCTTATCCAGCAAGAACCTCATTCTATTACCATTGTTAATCGCACCGTGCAGCGAGCCGAAGAGCTTGCGCTAGCCTTTCATGATCATTTTTCAATATCGGCCTGCGGCTATGAAAACCTTGCTGGGCAAACGTATGGCCTGATTATCAATGCAACAAGTGCCTCCCTGACTGGAAAGCTTCCACCGCTAGCGAATAATATTCTCGCAGATTCTGGCTACTGCTATGATCTAGCTTATGCTGATAAGCCAACATCGTTTGTAAAATGGGGCTTAAATCAAAATGCACGTATCGCGACGGACGGTCTAGGCATGCTGGTAGAACAGGCAGCAGAATCCTTTTATATCTGGTATGGGGTTCGCCCTGATACTAAAAATGTTATTGCGTCACTGCGTTAACCCGTATTTAAGTTAAGCGTGTTGGTACCGCCTGTCACTTTTGCGTCGATCCAATCCATTCCACGGTGTTCCACTCCACAAAGGCGCGCGCCTATCGTTAGTATATTGTCGCTCAATAAAATGGCGTGCCGTCAGGTAATAGCCCCGCAGTAAAGTTCCATTTAACTTTTCGATTAACGCACACGCGACATCTTTCGGCTCTACGGCCACCTGGCCAAAGCATTTTACAACACCGTCCTTTAACACCTTTTTATGAATACGGTAACGCGGCTTCTTCCCAATGTTTCCCAACAATTTTCGCAATTCAATTGCCGACGTATCCAATGGCAAGTTACCAATAAATATGTCCATATACATCATCCTTAATAAATTCTAATTTGAGTATATATCAGTGTAATAGCCGGTAATAGATTCTTTTGCATCTCGGTAACAACATAGTATAGTTCAAGTAAGTAAATCGTGAACTTGGCACCCCAATATTTTCTACCTGTCATATATGAAGACCATACCGATACCCAAGCAACACCTCAAGTTTACGATTGACCAACCCTGATGAACAATAACATCGCTATTTTTTACCCGGATAAAACGCTAGTCCATATCGCTGATAAAATTTCACTGAAATACGCACTTGACATTACCGGCTCAAAACACCGATACCCATTTTTACTTGTTATTGACTGGCTGGAAACTATACCCGGTTATAAGCTCTCACTACTAGACCAGAGCAAACCCGGCATTAAACCTGTCAGCATTGATTTTAATACACCGCAAACACAATACCGTACTAAATTTGGTGGCGGCCTAAAGCAAGGGCTTGCTAAAGCGATTGGCGTCACCGGCAAACCTGGGTTGGCTGTACTTGATATGACCGCAGGACTGGGGCGCGATGCGTTTATCCTCGCCTCCCTGGGCTGCAAGGTCACAATGCTAGAGATTAACGGTGCTTTGGCTGCTATCCTTGAGAACGCCCTCGAAAGAGGCGCACAGCAAACGTCGATAGCAGAGACCATTAGCAACCTGAAACTAGTCCATATCGATAGTTGTGAGTATTTACAGAAAAAGACCGATATCGCTTCGTTTAGCGTAATTTATATCGATCCCATGTACCCGCAAAGGCATAAATCCGCCAAGGTGAAAAAGGATCTGGCGTTGCTGCAACGATATCTGGCGAATACCCAACAACCGGGTGTTTCCGAGTTACTGCAATCAGCCTGCGGTCAAAGTATAAAACGTATTGTTCTTAAACGACCGGTCACCGCCAAAATCGTCGGTAATCCGGTTGGCTGTGTCGAATCAAAAACGACACGATTTGACATTTATCATGGCTAACAGCCGTTGAAGCATTTATTGTTTTTGCTTCGTCATCGCACCATAAGCTGCCAATACTGTGCTTGAGGGTGGCACCTCGCTCATTAGCCGATCCAGTAGAATTCTTGCTTCATCGCGTATAATGATCTGTTGCTCGTTCTCAAACAGCGACATAACCACCTGTACAGATTCAGCATCCTCACTTAACAGTGTCGGAACCAACTCATTGTCCTCAATCGGAGAATCCGGCCGAAGCAAATCACAAACGATGGTATATTCAATCAGGTTCATATGCAGCTCTCTGGCCTGTTTCTCCTTTTCCAGTTCAATCGTAGTTTCGCTATCGTCATAAGCCGCCTCAGAGACAGCACTTATGATCGTGTCATAGAGTTTCCCTAATACCTGCTTATAGGCACTGGTCTCCTGCCCGAACCCGGCACATTGGTCATACATATAGTCTATGCGCTCTTTTAGCTCAATGACTTTCCCCGCACTCAGGTTAAACTCGTCGGAGCGTTTATCCCGGTCTTCTAATTTACTGACTTCAAGTAATAACTGATTGAATTTTCGAACAAATTCTTCATACTCGATAAGATCATCGCTGATAGCCTGATCGATATCAAATTGAGTAATAGGGTGCTGGGCGCGTAAAAAGAGAGGATTATTATATTTCCGTAATAAGTGGCGTTCACGACATCCCGGAAATTCACTAAATATCAGTGGTGCAGATTGTGTCTCCATATAGACAATATTAAAATAAAAAACCGGGTAGTCAACTAAACTACCCGGTTTTTATTTTTATTGCTTACAGCTTATCGATTAAGGTTTTACGTACAAATAACCTTTAGCTTGTAAATAAGCAACTTCTGCTACACCTGATGGAATAACTTCTGCTTTAAGATTAATTTTATCTTTAGGGATCTTCTTTCCGCGAATCGTGTTTGCACAGATCAGAAATTTGACACCACGGTTTGATAAACCAGCAAGCTGGTCAGCAAAAGTATTTCCTTTAGAATCTTTAGTGCCTTCTACTAGCGCAAATGCGCCTTTGCTATGGAAAACAACCTTGATTTCTACATTCTTGTCACCTAAAGCATTCAGATGGTTTTTTACATTACGTAAAGCACCTTTAGCTTTATCAAGTTCATTTATTTGATAAACAACTTTTTGTTTACCATAACGGTTTTTCTTTTCAGCAGCAGAAGCTGTGAAAGAAACTAACATTACTGCAGCAGCAACCAGGGTTAAGCCAGAATTAAATATTGCTTTCATCTTAACGACTCCATTATCTTATAATTAAATGTTGTAATTTGGGAAATAATTAGTAACCAGTCAAAGGAAACGAGACTGTCCAAGCCAATAGTCTTGAAATCCGCCCCCGCGCCGCTGAATACTTACAGACCCAATATCATACGCTTTATGCAAGCCCAACAAAAATATCGCCTTTAGCTACTTATTGCAAGACCATAATCTGTAGGGAAAATAACGTTGCACAATGCAGAATTTCGCTCCAGACTATATAAAAAAAACGATATTAAAAATCAGGCTGGTAATCGAATCTTAACATTTGAAAACTAAGAAGTAATTACCAATTGATAGCGTATTTCTATATAATATTATAC
>QIJM01000107.1 GCA_003232445.1 Paraglaciecola arctica | reverse complement strand
TAGAAGGGTCGATTTTTTTCGGTAACGGTAAATAATGAGTTTAAGCTATCGCCGCGATTATCGAAGTTACTATTTAGTGACATTTATCCTTGCCTTTATAATCGTTGGTGTCTCTTCTCTTTTCTTTTGGGAAAGTGGAATGAGTCTGTCACTCTTTATGCTAACTTCATTAAGTTGGCTGATGTTTTTCTTTCTATTTCCTCTTTGGGCCAGCGGGTTCCTTATATTTTTATTAAGAAAGCGCGGTAACAGCAATATATTTATTGAGTTCATATTACTATGGTTTTTATTCGTTATAGGCTCGCTGATAAAAGCTGAATTTGATGAGTTGTATACTCTGGCAAGCGCTCCTGATACCTTTGAATTGCTATCAATGACGCTCTCGTGGGCTATCGTTCTCTATGCTATCGAACGTATCTTTTATTACAGTAAATTGTTGTTAACTAGCAAGCTGCGAACGTCTCAGGCAAAAGCCGAAGCGCGTCGCTATCAACTTAATCCACATATGTTGTTTAACTCTATAAACGCTATATCGAGTTTAATACATACTGACCCAGAAAAAGCCGATCGCGTATTACACAATCTCGCCGACCTATTGCGTTACTCCTTAGATAAATCGTCTCACCCATTGATCCCACTTGGTACCGAAATCAGCATTGTTGAAAAGTACCTGGAAATTGAAAAGGCGAGGTTTGGGGAAAGATTAGATATCGAGATCACAGTCGCACCAGATTGCTTGACGCTGCAGATCCCGCCGTTATTGATCCAGCCGCTTGTTGAAAATGCGATAAAACATAACAATACTACAAAGCAGCTAAAAGTTAGTGTAAGCGTCCATTTGCATGACGGTATTGCGGTCATTTCTGTAGCTGATAACGGCATTGGATTCAAGTCACCCAACAAGCAAGAGGTGCGGATTTCAGGCGTCGGTTTGAAAAATATCGAAGCACAGATAAGTAACTTGAAAAATGCAAAAATTCAATATTCTGATCAATCTGTAGAGCTTGGGAAAGGTGCCTGTGTTACCGTTTCTTTTGCAACTTAAAATAGTCAGGATCGCTCGATATGCAGATTAAAAACACGCCTTTGAGAGCGTATCTTGTAGATGATGAAAAACCTGCGATAGTAAAGCTTGAGATGCAACTTTCAAACGTAGAGGGTGTTAAAGTAATTGGATATTCTCAATCTCCCATTGAGGCGATTGGAGAGATCAAAGAGCTTCGACCAGACCTTGTGTTTTTGGATATCAATATGGCAGAATTAGACGGATTTGACATCTTGCCCTTTCTTCCTGATAAAACGCTCATCATTTTTACCACAGCAAGTGACCAACACGCCATCACAGCGTTTGAAAATTCAGCCGTGGATTATTTGCTCAAACCCTTTGATACAACTCGTTTGTTAAAAGCACTGGGAAAAGTCGACAAATATCTCACCCATGGCGAAGATAGTCGTGACAATCATTTGATAAATGCTAGCAATAGAGAGAAGCTTGTTTCTAAACAGGGTGATAGGATATTTTTTGTTAATATTGAAGATATTCATTATTTTAAGTCAGCACAAGGTACGGTGCATGGTTTTACTGAGAACAAAGTCTATCCTTTTTCAATTAGTCTGGAAAAGCTTGAAGCCGAGCTTAATCCTCAGGATTTTGTTCGTTTTCACCGGGGATATCTCATCAACGTCAATCATGTTAAAGAGGTGCAGCGATGGTTCGGCGGCAAGTTACTGGTGATCATGTCTGACAGTAATGCAACAGAAATAACCAGCAGCCGCGATGGCGCGCGCATACTTAAGCGTCAATTTGATCTTTAAACTGCTTTTTATACCAACTAACAAAGCTAGCTGAATCAGCCTCCATTTGCGTGTAGTAACCGCGCTTAGCACCATAACTACCAGCTTGTTGCTGAACTAGCTCACACAATTCATTGTCCTGTTCTATGGTCTCATCCCATAGCCAGCGGATTTTTGCTAAATTTTCGTTGTTGGGCTGTTCATAAGTTGTTACTTAACACATTCTACTCCTTAATTAAAAACGTAGCGTAGGGTTAGTTGAAAAGACGTTCCGATTGGCGTTAGGCCAAATTCATCGACATCATCCCCAGTAAAAGCCTGCATATTGGCAGACAAAGTAAGATTGGGATTGATTTCTGACTCCAAAGTCATCCCAACCAAGGCGCTTCCGTCCTGCAGGGCTAGACGTGAAAATACGGATGCTGAGACAGGATCGAATGTCGACTTAACGAACGCGAAAACGTAACTTTGTTGGCTCCCACTGGCGATAATAGTCTGACTGTTAAACCAGAGGTTTGCTGCAATAAGCTCTCGTGTATCAGGATCTGTTTCGCTGCCGAGCAATTCGTTATGATAGCGAATTTGACTGGTTAGTCGAGACCAAGTAGTTTCGTCGAGACCGCGCTCGTCATGAGAAAATTCCAGCGTTACATCAGCATGTTTGAATGCAAACGTTGAACCAAATACTGCTCGCCAATAAGGCGTGTCAGATTGTCTTTCGCTAAACGAAAACGGAAAAAAATCAACCAACTGATTTTCGGCGGAATTCAACAGTTGATTTTGTGGTCGACGTGTCCCTTGGCGATAGAACGCGGATACATAGCTGACCATGAAGTCGGCCGGAGATAAAACCAAGCTAAGCCCTGCACCAACGCTTTGACCTGCAGGCTTCTGCACGACAAACGACAAATCATATCCATCCGATAACAATTGAACGCGGGCTGCCCACTGCTCTACTCCGCTGCTCAATCCATCATAGGTAGACCATTTATCATGGCCATATACGAAAGTCGCGCTCCATGATGGCGATAAATAAGTCGCTGCCACCAGCGGTATGCCACTTGAGCGACTTTGCACATCGGTTAGGTCAAATAAGTTTTCACCATCTTGAAAGAAACCTAATGGTTGAAATGAGGTAGACATGTCCCAGCTCAACTGAGTTTTACCAACATTCACAATCCAGCTCTCGCCAATCAGCCCGCTAATAGATAGCTCCTGCACTTGTGCGTCAAACCGGGTGTCTTCGCCGCTATCATACTCTCCGCGCAGTCGATAGCTGAGCGAGCTGGTGGCTCCTATTGAGTGCTGTTCGAAAAGAATGAGTGCTGTTTCGTGCGTTGGTGAGCGAATATCAAACGACTGTTCAGGGTTGAGTAAAGTAGCGCGTTGTTTTTGCGCTGAGCTTACATGAATGATCTCCGCTACCTGCGCAAAGGCAGGTCGTGCCGTAAATAACAATACGACAGCAAAAAACGACGATGAAATCCCCCTACTGTATAGCATCATTTATTCATTAAGCTTAGGTAAGGTTTAGTAAATGCTATAGCTGGTAACGATACCAGAGCGAAGTCAGATGCCTGAACCAAGGTAGCAGACTTTTCTCTACCGGGAGTGAAAAGCTTCCACTCATTAATCACAGGTGTATCATCTTCAATGCTTACCACAGTGAAGATGGCTGTTTTAAGATGTTTTCCCGACGCAGCGTAAAATTGTGCCTCTAAAGGCAAACGGTCGGTTTTGCCAACTTTAAGTTTTACCGTTTGATAGGTCGCCGCAGGATGTTTACTCGTCAGTGACAATATAAGTTCTTCGCCCTCTGCAGACACCGCTGTTGGGACATAGTCGACTGAAAATCGTAGCCTTGCTATATCGCCAATACTGGCATCACCAAAAAGCTTTTGCGCCGCTGGAATTTTTATCGCGCGACGCGTTCGATTTGAAAAAAACCAGGTCTCTTTATCTGTAGCCAACACTTTCTGCCCTTGCTGCCTCTTGTCCAAAAAGTAGAGCACAGAGCGATCTTTACCGTTATCAACAAGACGATATGAAAAGGCGCTGCGGTCACTTTCCTTAGTCACCTTTAGAATGATTTCGAAAGGTGAATCGGCTGACCGCCCCTTATCAATATAATCAATAATACTTTGTGCTTTGATAAGTGCTTTATCTGCTGAATCCGTTGCAGCGTTAGCGGTTCCGGCGCTTGCTGCGGCGATGCCAATAACTACTGCAATAATGCGATATACGCTAACCATTGATAGCCTCCACAATTTGTAATTTATTAATTCTGTTAGTTGCAAACCCAGCGGCAATAACGCACAACGTGATAATAGCTACCCACAACATTAAGCTTGATGCTAAATCGAACAAAACGAATAGCCTGTAGCCGTCTGAACGACCAGGCGGGGGCGGCATTTCAATGCCCAGAACATTTATCAATTGGCAGGCAGCGACACTGATCAACAGGCCTATGGCACCGGCGGTCAAGCCAAGTAAACCGCTTTCGAATAAATAGCTTACTCGAATGCCTCGCTGCGGCAGTCCCATGCTTGACATGGTTGCAAGCTCTTGCTTTCGTTCAAATAAGTTCATCAGCATGGCATTACCCATGGTTAACGACACCACCAAACCAATAATGATGCCAAATACGACAAACTGACGTGTATATAAAGCGACCATTTGTGCATAAAAAGGCGATAGCTCCTGCCAGGAGCGCAGTGCCAACTCAGGTAAGTCTTGAGCGAGCTGGTTTTGCACGCTAACCAACACTTCATCATCGGTCAGCAGCAATACATATTTAGACACTTTATTGCTTAGCAATAAGCTTTGAGCTAGTTCGAGCGGCGCATATAACTGCATTCTGTCTATCTCTGGGCTGCCGGACTTAGACATACCCTGCACGGTGGCGTCGACCGCATTTATCCCGCCGTGCACAGTTACCGCCATCAAGGTGATGTTGTCTCCTGGATTTACTCCGAGCAGGCGTGCCAGTTCACTGCCGATAACCACATGATAAATTTCATCTTGTTCAAGATACTCTAAGCCTTGCCCCTCGACAGTATTTACGAATGACTGTGACAGTTGACGCTCTAACTTGGCATTCACCGCATCTCCTATAAAAACCAAACTAGTGTCGCCGTGGCTGATTAAACCCTGAAAACGGATACGCGGTAAAGCGAGTTGAATACTAGGATTGTTAGCACTATAGGTTTCAATTTTGTCTGCTTGCTCTGGTGTCAGTCCATGCTGCAACGTAGACTCTTCAAACCCATCAAACCAATCTGGTAATGCTATCTGTAAATGTCCAACGCCACTTCGAATTGTGCCTTCTTTGACCAATAGAAAGGTTGCATTGATGTAGGCGATGCCAATCGCACAAGCGACAGTGCCAACCACGATAATCATTAAGGTGAAGTAGGATCTTCGTGTATTGCGAATAAAGTTACGCCATGCAAGGGTAAACCAAATCATGATAACAACACTCCATCGGTTAAGGTTATTTGTCTATCCATGCCCTTAATAAGTCTTGGGTCATGGGTAGAGATGAGGAATGTGGTTTTCTGTTCATGAGCTAGACCACGCATTAAACCGACAATCTCCGTTGCAGTTTTAGTATCCAGATTCGCAGTAGGTTCGTCGGCCATCACTAACTGTGGCGAATGGACAAGCGCGCGAGCGATGCCTACACGCTGCTGCTGACCGCCAGACAACTCTTTGGGGAAATGGTAAGCGCGGTTTAACAAGCCGACTTTTTCTAGCATTTCCAGCGCCTGCTTGCGTATTTGAGATTTGCTCAGCGGGAAACCATACAGAGACAATTCAACATTTTCGACAGCGTTCAGGACTGGCAGAAGATTAAAGTTCTGAAAAATAAACCCAAGGTACTTTCTACGCATTTTTTGACGCTCGGAAGGCGTCATGGATTCGCAGCGCTGATTAAATAACTCAAGAGTCCCGGCACTGGGTTGATCAAGCAAACCAATCATATTTAGCAGCGTACTTTTTCCGCTGCCAGACGGTCCAGTTACCGCAACCATCTGCCCTTTGGCTAGTTGAAGATCAACACGTTTCAGCGCATTGATCTCAATTTCGCCCTTGCGATGTTGCTTGCTCATTTGTCGGCATATTACAATGGCATCAGTAGTTAAGTCAGTCATTATCAGTCCTCAAAATACGCTTATTTTAAGTTTCACGGTTGCATTTTCGTTTACGACAAAACTAGCTTTATCAAAAGCTGGAGGGCCATTTTTACCGATGGCATTATTGCTCACACCAGTAGGCTCCTTTGGTATCCCAAAAAGGCTGGTATCTAATTCTCCATTGTCGTTTACGTCGTAAAAAATAGAAATCGCATAACTACCGGGAGAAACCTCATTAAATATCAATTGCTGTTGGTTTTTCTCCACTTTGCGGACAATTTCAAAGTCACAGCGCCCATTCATAAACGACGCCTTTTGACATAAACTGGCGTAAACCTTGCCTTTTTTTGCTGTTAAGTTATCTACCTTTACCTCGATGTTGCTGGCGTATGCAAAGCCGTTTAACAAAAAGCCTTGAATGACCAATAGCGCATTAATAATTTTCATCAGACGGTTCTCCATTGAAATGATTTTGCAGAAATGAGTAAACTCAGTGCGCTAATCACAATGAGCGTTAATACAGTGGTCGTAAGAGCACTAAGCACAAAATCTGGTTGGGTGACGGAGCGCATCGCATTAACAAATAGGTACACCGGCGAAAGTTCAGCGACATCACGAATAAACGCAGGCATTGTGGCAACCGGAATGAACAAATCCGAAAGAAAAATAACAGGTAAGTTTATGATATTAATAATAGCAACAGCAGTAGCGCCTTTCTTAATTACGCTGACAAACAATAGGCCAACGCTAAGAAAAGCAAGAACCCCCAGCATGAGCAACACAATAAAGCCGGAAACACTTTTCAATGTTATCGGGATGCCAGTACCCAGTATTGCGTTTGCGATATAGAAGAACGCGACGCAAAATATCGTTAGCACTAGTGCTCGGGATAACACAAAGCTGCTAATAAAATGTGCCTTTTGCATCGGAAATATCTGAAACATTTTTAACGCGCCGTTTTGGCGCATTTCGACAAGCACAGTAGTAAAGCCAAACATGGCGGTAGAAACGACCGTTAGTGCGGTCAGGCCGCTAATCAAAAATGCATTGTAGTTATTGCTAGTTGACGGTGCACTAGCCATCTTTGAGTAGTCCAGATAGAACTGTTGATCCGCTCCCGTTTTTACCCGGTTAAATACTTCGGTGAGCTCACCTAAAAGAGATATCATGCCGCCGTTGTTAGCATCGATTTCACCGCCAACTTCCAAGCTCAGTGACGAAGGTACAGAATGTTGACCAAAATCTGAGGTAAATGTTAGCCTTATGATCCCGGGATCAGGAGCCTTTGACGCCTGCTCAAGCCATATAGTATTAACTTCCAAGCCCGGCACCATATCTACTCGGTCATGCAATGCATTAACGTATTCTTGAACTACCGAATTGTTTTTGTCACTGACTATTTCTACTCTGGCGGTGTATCCATTGTCGCCGCCGAATATCAATGAGAGCAGTATAAGAAGGGCAACAGGATAGGTAAAGGTCCAAAATATGGCAGCCCAATTTCTGAGATACGCCTTAATTTCAATCCAAGTTAATATTGATATAATTGACATGATGTAATCCTCACTAATGGTTGAATCCGTTGGTAGAAACCAGTTCTAAAAAATCTTCTTCATCTGTTTCGCTCAATGCGAATGTAGAAAAATTGTGCTTTGATGCCATATTCAGCATGGGCTGGCGTAACGATTCATCGCCATAAATAACCACTTCATTGTCGCAAGGGTGTCGCACGTGACGAAGGACGGACACGGTAGATAACTCACTGAGCAAATCGTCTATTTTTAAAGATGAGGAATAGCGAATGTGTGCTTTGAATTCACCTAGATGCTTGTTCAGCATTATATTTTTGTCAGAAAAATCTACGATTTTTCCACCCTCAATCCAAAGAATATGCGAGGCCTCAGCCACTTCAGAGCCAGTGTGCGAGGCCATTAGTACGGTTGCATCGGGATTATTCTGATAAGAGCGCATAACAGTGATGAATTGCTCATAAAAGCGTTTATCCAATCCTGTACCAGGTTCGTCAAGAATGAGAGTTGAAGGCTGATGAGCGAGTGCGACGTAAAGATCAACACGTTGCTTTTGACCGCGAGATAATCTGCCGTACTTTTTCGACTCCAACTCTTTCAAAATGAAGCTTTCATGAAGTTTAGGGTTCGTTTTACCGTATAGAGTGGCATGTAGTTTGAAAACTTCTTTAACAAGAATTTCGGGGTTATAAGTGGCGTTTTGCAATTGAACTCCCATATCGCGTTTATCACAGTGCAGTGCGATATCGCCGCGGGTGGTTTTGCGCAATCCAAGAATGCTCTCTAAAAGCGTTGTTTTACCGGCGCCATTGCTGCCGACCAAAGCGATACTGCACCCCCGATACATGTCTAGTTTCGGAATATCCAATAAGGTATCCCTGCTGTGGATAACCTGAAGGTTTTGAATTTTCATAATATGTTGCATGGTCGTTCCCCTAGTAATAACGCTTAGTAAGCTGGCGAATATATTCACCTAAGACCTGATCCTTTTCTGCTTTGGTAAAATAGACTTGAGTTAGTTTTTCCTATTTGTTGTTTTAAATAATAAGTCGACTCAAAGAAGGTTTTGCTTCGACACTGACACTCTAGTCAAAAAAAGAACTGATTTATCACAGTTTGCGCGAACCGACACAAACTACACTTGAATCGACAAAAAGTGGGGTTGGTTGTTATTTAAGCAAATAGGTTTGTTCTGGAGAGACAACTAGAACGCTCTATGAGCTTTAAATGATTAATAGTTCGGTTTGTGCCAGATTAACTCTAAGCGTATGACAACAGCGTTTTACCTTCGCCTCTTTAAAATCCAAAACTCTGCCCAATATCTGACGGATGAAACAAAATAAACGATTATCCCAAAGCATCCTCTATTCAATATTCGCTATTACCATACTGTGGTGTATTAAGTCGGCTGAGATATTGTTTGGCTGGAATTTGTCTTTTATGGGGCTGGTGCCTCTAAACGCAACAGGAATGTTAGGCATTCTCACTGCTCCTTTGGTTCATGGATCTTTGGAACATATTTTTAATAATACTTTTGCGATTTTGATTTTGGCTAGCGTCTTGTATTACGGTTACCCAAAATCATGGTGGAAGGTGTTAGGTTTAGTATGGATATTGTCGGGAGTAGGGGTATGGTTATTTGCTAGGCAAGCTACCCATATAGGTGCTAGCGGCTTAACCCATGGATTGTTTTTCTTTTTGTTTGTAGCCAGTATCTTTCGCCGCGATAAAAGTTCAGTAGCCATTATGATGATTGCTTTTTTACTTTACGGCGGCATGACAATGACTATTTTCCCTAGAGAAGAAGGTATCTCTTTTGAGTATCATTTTTTTGGTGCCTTAGCGGGTGTGATTGCAGCTTTAATATGGCGTGACAGCGATCCTAAACCAGTGGTGGAACGCTATGCATGGGAAGAGGGTGGTTCTGAATATGACATAGACATTAGTCAAGAATGGCAAGTCGACGAGCCATCAGAAGTAGAAGACAAACACCGATTACATTAAGGAATACAATGCAGCTAAAACCATCCACAGAAACCGCTCCGTTCACTTCGTTATTAAGAGTCCGATATGGCGAATGTGACGCGCAAAACCATCAAAAAATGCCAGTACCTGATTGGTTGCGGGAAAAGCTACTTTCTACTGTAACATTGCCTTTGATACATCATGCGGGCGTTCCAGCTTAGTCTGAATACGTATGCATTAAGTTGTTGATTTACCTAGACTCAAGGTACTCTCTATTCTTACCGTTTACTTAATTTTAACAGTTGTGAATTATCTGCAGTTCTGCAATATTTCACATCTGTATTAGAGAATACTTGATGCAGAAAACAAAACCTCAGTTAAATTTTTGGCAAATTTGGAATATGTGTTTTGGATTTTTAGGGATCCAATTTGGCTTTGCCTTACAAAACTCCAACGTTAGTCGAATATTCGAAGCCTTAGGTGCCGACTATAGCAACCTCGCCATTCTTTGGGTGGCAGCACCTATTACGGGGCTAATTGTACAACCTATCGTTGGTTATATGAGTGATAACACATGGAATCGCTTAGGTCGAAGACGCCCATACTTTTTATGGGGCGCCATCGCCGCTAGTTTGTCGTTGTTCATCATGCCCAACTCACCAACACTTTGGCTTGCTGCGGGCATGTTATGGATAATGGATGCGTCGATTAATATGTCCATGGAGCCCTTTAGAGCGTATGTAGGTGACATGTTGCCTAAAAAACAACGAGCCATGGGTTATGCGATGCAAACCTTTTTTATTGGCGTGGGTGCAGTGGTGGCTTCTGCGCTGCCTTGGATGATGACCAATTGGTTTGATATCAGTAATGTTGCAGCTGCTGGCGTGATCCCAGATTCGGTGAAGTTTTCATTCTATGCAGGTGGCAGTATTTTTCTAGTGGCTGTGCTTTGGACAGTGGTATCAACTAAAGAGTACTCACCAGAACAACTGGCAGCCTTTGAAGAAGCCCAATTGGCAGAGGATGGAACTTCAATTGAGCCACAAGTAGTACGTTCCAGTAAGCAATATTTTAAGGGTGGGATCATTTATTCAGTCATTGGTTCGGTGTTGTACTTGTTGATTGCCGGCAATATAGAAAGCCTAGACAAAAATTTATACATCATGGCAGGTGGTTTAGCTGCATTTGGTGTGTGCCAATTAGTTGCAGGTTACTTGCGTAGAAATGACCGCACCAGCAATGGTTTTTCTGAAGTGATGAATGACTTGTTTGCTATGCCTCAGGTCATGCGTCAGCTGGCTGTTGTGCAGTTTTTCTCTTGGTTTCCTTTGTTTGCTATGTGGATTTATACCAACTCTGCTGTTACTTCTTTCCATTATTCAACCAAAGACGTCACTTCAGCCATTTACAACGAAGGCGCAGATTGGGTGTCTATATTAATGGCCACTTACAATGGCGTATCGATATTCGCAGCCATTATTATTCCAGTGGTAGTACGATTCTCTAACCTACAATTTGCTCACCTGTTGAATCTGACCTTGGGGGGTATCGGTTTTATCTCCTTTATATTTATCAAAGATCCCGCTTGGTTAGTGTTATCTATGGTAGGAGTGGGATTTGCTTGGGCTTCAATTTTGTCGGTTCCTTATGCCATTTTATCTAATGTGCTGCCGGCCAAGAAAATGGGTGTTTATATGGGCATATTTAACTTTTTTATTGTCATTCCACAAATTTTAGCCGCCAGTATTTTAGGTTTTTTGATCACTAAAGTATTTGATAATCAGCCTGTTTACGCATTAGTGATAGGCGGTTGCAGTATGTTGATAGCGGGTGTCATGACTCTACGCGTTAAAATCCCTGAATAGGAGTTAAACCTTGTTAAGTTCTAATAGAAAAATTTTTGGCGTTACGTTGACATCGTGCTTATTCATTATGGCCTGCGATCCACAGGATGAATATAAAGGAAACAGCGTAAACACAATAAGCGACAAGTCTGTGCAAGAGTTCTACGGAACCGCACACTCCTTCGCACAAGAATCGGTATATTTTGTTATGACAGACCGTTTTGTCGACGGTGATCCAAGCAATAATCAATTACAGCAAGGGGGTGATTGGCCAACGTTCGACCAACCGCTGATAGGAGAGAATGGAGAAACAGCCAATGTCGGTTATTTGGGAGGTGATCTAAAAGGCGTGTTAAATAACGGTCGATACATTAGCGATATGGGCTTTACGGCTGTGTGGTTAACGCCCATCTTAGACAATCCCGATCAGGCTTTTTCAGGTGGTGAACCTATAGAGTTTGCTGGTGCCTTTAAAGATGGTGGTAAAACGGGATATCACGGTTATTGGGCCAATAACTTTTATAAGATTGACGAACATTATCCCTCTAAAAACCTAGGGTACAAAGAATACACACAGCAAATGCGCGAGCAATTTGGCTTAAAGTCAGTGTTTGATATTGTGGCAAATCATGGCTCGCCTTCTTTTGGTATGCCTGCCGATCAACCTAAGTTTGGTGAGTTGTATGACCTTGATGGTAAGTTAGTCGCTGATCATCAAAACCTTAAACCAGAAGATTTGGATGTAGATAATCCTCTGCATGAGTTGTTTCGCCGCACGCCAGACATTATGCAATTATCCAACTTGGATGATCGTAATACAAAATTACAAGAATATTTAATAGGCTCTTATTTATATTGGATAGAGCAGGGGGCTGATGCGTTTCGCATCGACACTATTAAGCATGTGCCCCATGAGTTCTGGAAACTCATGTCAGACAAAATTCGAGCAAAGCATCCAGATTTTTTTATGTTTGGTGAAAGCTTTAATCATGATGAAAATTTCTTAGCCCAACATACCTTAGCTAAAAATGGCGGCATAAGTGTATTGGACTTTGTTGGAAAAAGCGCCATAGTCGCGACATTTGAAAATCCGCAAAGTGATTATGCTGATCTTAAAGATTATTTGCATTTAACTCACGGGCCATACGCCAATCCTTATGAATTGGCGACTTTTTATGACAACCATGACATGCCGCGTTTGAATGCAACCGATAATGGTTTTATTGATGCTAATAATTGGTTATTTACCAGCCGTGGTATCCCTGTTTTATATCAAGGATCAGAAATGGGCTTCATGCGTGGTAAGGCCGAGCACCAAGGTAATAGGAATTATTTGGGTCAAAACAACATAGAATTGGCAAAGAGTCATAAAATTCATCAAGCATTAAGCAAAATTGTTAATGTCCGAAAAAATGTACCCGCTTTGCAACGTGGTTTACAAGTCAATGTTGAATTGTCTGGCAACAAAGCGGCGTTCTACCGTGTTTTAGTCAAAGATGGGGTGTCTCAAACAGCCTTGGTTTTGTTGAATAAAGGTGATCAAGAAACTGAATTTTTGATAGAAAAGTATATGCAAGCAGGCAATTGGGTAAGTCAAATGAGTGATGACAAGGTTAACATCACTGAGTCGACTAGTAAGTTACAGACCAGTGTTGCGGCTCATGGGGTGCAGGTATGGTTGCGCCAAGGGCCAATTTCAAATCAATTATTAATCGATGAGTTACAACGGCTGATGAACAATAAATAAGCTTAGGTTCGTGCGCCACAGGACTGGCGCACAATTAAATCTACTGGCATAAGATAATGAGACACTTCTTCACCGCTAATTAACCTAAGTAAACTATTCACTAATATCTCGCCAGCCAATTTAGTATTTTGATGCACGGTCGTTAATGCAGGGTTAGCAAAACTAGAAATAGGAATGTTATCGAAACCAGCAATCGCTACGTCTTCAGGAATATTCAGGCCTTTTTCTCGTAAACAACGCAACGCCCCTAAGGCAATAAGGTCACTGGCGCAAAACACAGCATCAAACTTGTTGCCTGAATCGATTAATCTTTGTACCGCTTGACAACCTGATTGTTCAGTAGATATAGCGTCAAATTGCATTGAACTATTAACATCTATCCCTGCTTCTCTTAAAGCTTGGCTGTGACCTAAATAACGCTCCTTAAATTCAGGTGCTTGACTGCCTGCTTCGCCAATAAAGGCAAATTTATTGCGCTGCATGTTTAGCATATGTTGAGTAACGTCAAAGCCACCTTGCATATTGTCACAACCGATAGACACCCCGGGATGATCGGCATCGTGCGCGCCCCATCTAACAAAATGTGTGCCTTGTTCTTCCAATTTAGTCAGTTTGTCGCGGTAGTCTGTATAATCGCCATAGCCCAATAAGATAAGGCCGTCAGCTTTGTTAGAGTCTTCATATTCAGCGTGCCAATCATCGTTTAAGTTTTGAAAAGATACCAACAAATCATAACCTGCTTTTGTACTGGCTTTTGTTATGCTGCCTAACATAGATAGAAAAAACGGATTGATAAGGGAGTCGTCTGACGTGGGGTCTTCAAACAATAACAGCGCAAGGGTTAAACTGTGTTGACGACGCAAATTACTGGCGTTTTTATCCACCTTATAGTTTAGTTCTGTGGCGATAGCTTGAATTTTGTCGCGTGTTTCCTTATTGACTAACGGGCTGTCACGTAATGCTCTGGAAACCGTAGATTGGGATACACCCGCACGATGAGCAATATCAAAAGAAGTGGCTTTATCTCTCATAATAAATGGATTCTAAATTCCTAATCTCAAGTGAAAATCACGAACAATTTCTTTGTATACCTATACCAGTATCTTAGATTATTTCTTAGCAATTTAACAACGACTTTTCATCCAACACCTTAAAATGCATGGCAATTAATTTATTTTGCGGCACATAAAATACTAAGCTTACGAGTAAAAATCGTTATCTTGATATTTGATACTGGTATAATATCCGTCTTCATTATTCGTAAGTTTTACCAAGAGGGTGCATTAATGGCCGAGGCTGACAGTCGTCCGACCAATTTTATTCGTCAAATCATAGATAAA
>QIJM01000254.1 GCA_003232445.1 Paraglaciecola arctica | reverse complement strand
AATAGGTCAACTATTCTTTCATTCAAGCGCCTTGATTAGGTGCCTTTAAATCTCGCTGAGTGGCTAATTGTTAGGATGGATTGGTATAAGACCTCATGTGTTTAGACTGCCAAGTGCAATGTCGATTAACGATTGGGACGAATGAGTGCAGCCAACACACAGGCTGTGTTTAAGGATGAAGGGGCTATTCGTCTGCAGGAAATAATATCTCTTGCTTCAATAACTGCTGCAGTACTTGTTGAAGTGATTCAGTGATTTGTTGAACGTTAAGTTGCGGCATGGCTTCAATCATCGTTTTACTCAGCGAATCAACGGTCGCCAGTCCTTGTTGCATAATGGTGTTTAATAAGTGTGCAGACACCGCATTAATTAAAGTGAAATTCACCTCATCTGTGGCATCTCGATAAACCACTAAATACACTACTTCGCTAACCTGTGATGGATAGAAATCGGTACTTATTTGATGAACAGGATATTGGTAACTCACTAAACTTGCTAAGTCTGACATCTGAACTTGGGTGACCTGTGAATGTCCATCCCATGCTTTAACTATTTGACTCGACTTACGAACACTCACGTCTAACTCCAACCATTCATAATGCGCCAATTCTCGTATAAACACAGGATCAAACTCAGTCAATTCATGCTCACTGCTTAAGTATTCTACAAATTCCTTACTGATATCAATGAAATAAGGGGAGCGACATGCATGTCCAATAAAAAAATTTCGCGCCAGCACTTTCCATTGTAGCTCGGAATACAAACTTTCCAAGACGGGGAACCCTGAGCTAAGAAAACCCAAAATATTATTAAAAAATAACTCTCGATATATTTTTAAACGTCGGTCTTCGATACCACCATCAAACGGATTAGCTTGAGGATTTTTTATATGCTGGATAAAAGCATGTTGGGTATCTTGGAAAGACTTCATTAGGCTCTAAATTGTTTAGGTTGCTGGGCAGACACTTGCTGCTGAATGGTTCTAATTTTTTCCATTTCCAATAACAATTCACTCATTGGCGGAATATTGAAGTCTCTTTCTAACAAAGTCGGAAAAACACCATGGATCTCATAGGCTTTTTTGAGTAACTGCCAAACCGGTTCAATTACATCAGCACCGTGAGTATCAATTTTTAGATCATCGGCTTCGTCATAATGACCGGCGATATGCCCATAGACAATTTTACCGGTGGGCATGGCGGCCAAAAAATCTTCGGGATCGTAACCGTGATTAATTGAATTAACGTAAATATTATTCACGTCTAACAACATCAAACAACCAGACTCCTTCAACACCGACAGAGTGAATTCTTGCTCGCTCATCTCTTGTCCGGGTGCGGCATAATAAGACACATTCTCTAACAGCAACGGCTGCTCAATAATGTCTTGCACTTGTTTAACCCGCTCGACTACATGTTTGACTGCTTCTTCGGTAAACGGAATTGGCATCAAATCATATAAGTGGCCTTGACCTGAACAATAACTCAGATGTTCGCTGTAATACAAAATCTGATGTCTATTTAAAAACGTTTTAACGTTTTTTACAAAGTTGACATCAAGAGGTTCAGGGCTGCCAATAGACAAAGATAAACCGTGGCTAACAAAATTACAGGTAGAGGTGAATTGGTTGAGGTTTTTCTGATACTTACCACCGAGAGGGATCCAGTTTTCGGGCGCAACTTCCCAAAAATCCACGGAGGCAGGGATATCAGGTAATAGCTCATCGAGCATTTCTCGGCGTAAACCTAAACCTACTCCTGAAAGATGTTTATTCATCATTAGATTTGTCGCCCTGATCTTTTTCTAAAATAAAGGCCGACATTAGCCGGCCTTTATCATTTCACTAAATATTAGTTAGTTATTAAGCTTGGCCACCACATTTACCTTCGCCACACTTACCTTCTTTCTTGGCTTTTGATCCTTTTTCGGCTTTGTCACCGCCACATTTACCTTCACCACATTTACCTTCCTTCATGGTTTTGGCTGCTTTGTCACCGCCACATTTACCTTCACCACACTTGCCTTCCTTCATGGTTTTGGCTGCTTTGTCACCGCCACATTTACCTTCACCACATTTACCTTCTGGAGCAATTTGCATATAGCCAGATTCTAAAGAATGAACGCTAAACGGGTTAGTGTTCGCTTGAACACTAACCGAAGCAAGTGAACCAATAACAACTGCACCAAGTGCAGTAGCGATAGCTGTTTTTTTAATTTGTTGCATATTGGGTTTCCTTCAAAATGATGAGTCAATCAAAATACGATTGTATGGTTTCAGTGCATTAGACCTAAGGGCAGTTATAATTATTTCAGTTTTTTTCTAAAACGAATTAATTAACGACACACTACTCAGTAGTCCAGTTAAACAACTTATTGTCAATATAAACATTGCCTTGAGTTAAACGGCGTCTTCATTTTCTTCGCCCGTGCGAATACGAATGACCCGTTCTACATCACAAACAAATATTTTCCCATCACCTATTTTTCCAGTTTGCGCTGTGTTCATAATGACTTCAATACACCGCTCGGCTTGTTCATTTGCTACTATCAATTCGATTTTCATCTTAGGTAAAAAATCAACATTATATTCAGCACCACGATACAATTCTGTATGACCTTTTTGCCGACCAAAACCTTTAACTTCGGTGACAGTCATACCACTTACACCAACTTCTGATAATGCCTCGCGAACATCATCCATTTTAAATGGTTTAATTACCGCTTCTATTTTTTTCATTTCATGCCTCAAGTTAGTGTGGCTTATTAATTCAAAATTCTGAGTCATATATGGTTGGAATAGGGACTCGTTTATGTTGCGTTTTTTCAAAAATAGCCACTAGCTTTTCAGCGATGTCATCTGCGACTACTTTACCTTCTAAAAAATCATCTATTTGGTCATAACTCATTCCCAGTGCCTGTTCATCAGATTTTTGTGGTGCTAAGGTTTCTAAGTCAGCTGTGGGCGCTTTTTGGACAATTCCTTTTGGAGCACCTAAGCACTCCGCAATTTGTCTAACTTGTCGCTTATTTAAACCAAATAGAGGTGCAAGATCACATGCACCGTCACCGTATTTTGTATAAAAACCGGTAATATTCTCGGCTGAATGATCGGTGCCTAGCACCAGCCCATCAAGTAATCCCGCGATCTGATACTGGGTCACCATACGAGTACGCGCTTTAACATTACCTTTGACAAAATCACACTTGGTTTCGCTACTAGGAAGCAACCCAATTGCATCAAGGGCTAAACGTGTTTGTTGATCAATCGCATCTGCACCGGGTTGTACATTCACTGCAATATGTTGACTTGGCTGAATAAAATCAATTGAGACTTGGGCGTCGGCCTCATCCGCTTGGACGTTATATGGTAATCTTACTGCGACAAATTGGTAACCTTTTTCCTGCTGCTGATTTAACTCATTCACTGCTAACTGAGCTAAACGGCCTAAAGTACACGAATCGACTCCCCCACTTATGCCCAAAACTAAAACTTTCATCCCGCTACTAATAAGTTGAGATTTAATAAAGTTAACCCGACGCGCCACCTCATATTTAACATCAATTTCAGGTAAAACCCGCATTTGTTCTACCACAGTACTCGTTTGCATTTTTTACCTCAATAATGTCATGCCAGATTTAAAAAGTTCAGTTAGGCTGGTGTTTTCCGCCGTTATTTATAGCTAGCAGTTATAATTTGAAAGGTAGTTACAGTTTAATATTATCAACATGTGTATGTTAATCCTAACCTTTGATAACTATTTCATACCCTAAAAGTTCAAATATAGTTTATCGTATACCCATCAACATTGGAGTAAATAACGTGAAACAACAAAAAGGTGTGACACTGATTGAGTTAATGATCACTGTCTCCATTGTTGCAATAATACTGGCATTTGTTGGCCCAAGTATTCAAAGCATCTTAATAAAAAACCGGATTGTCGCAGAAATCAATGAAACGAGTTCGTTGATCCAGTATGCCAGACACCATGCAATAGATGAACAAGCCCAAGTTGTCGTATGTCCATCAACCGATTACTCTGTATGCTCAACAGACTGGAATGATCCTAAAATAGTCTTTATTGATGATGACGATAACGCTATTCGAGGTGCCACAGAAGAATTACTAGTCACTATAGGCGCAACGTCTGAGGCTAGTTTGATGACCAACACAACCGATATCATTAAGTTTACTGAAACCGGTGAAGCAAATCTAGCGACTGAAATTTTACTTTGTCATAAAGATGGAGAAGCAGTATACGCTCGTTCATTGTCTGTTACCTTGCAAGGAAGAGTTAAAATGAGTACCGATAGTGACAAAAACGGCATAAACGAAAATGCTGATGGTAACGAGCTATCATGTTAATTGAACGTAAATAAAGTGAAATTATGAAATTATATCTTTTAGGACTGCTAATGATTACCTTTACCAGCCAAATAATTGCCGCTAAACCTTTGGTCATTGCACACAGAGGTGCGTCCGGATATTTGCCTGAACATACCCTTGAATCTGTTATTTTAGCCTATGCGCAAGGCGCTGATTTTATAGAGCAAGATTTGGTCGTGACTAAAGATTCAAAGATAATTGTTTTGCACGACATCCATCTTGAAACAGTGACTAACGTAGAGCAAATATTTCCTAGCAGAAAACGTCAAGATGGACGTTATTATGCCTTAGACTTTACTTTGGCTGAATTAAAGACTCTTAACGTGCATGAGCGTCAAGATGCAAAAGGCAAACAAGTTTTTCCCAATCGTTATCAAGGCGAAGGCACATTCCACATTGCGACTTTTGAAGAACAAATTGAATTGATCCAGCAACTCAATCGTCAGTTTAATAAAACTACCGGCCTCTACCCAGAGATAAAGTCCCCTGCTTGGCACAGAAAGCAAGGTGTGGATATAAGCCAACTGGTCATGGCTATTTTGCGAAAGCATAAGCTAGATGATGCGGATAAAACCATATATGTGCAGTGTTTTGATTTTGCTGAAACTCAGCGGTTACGAAATGACCTAGGCGCGAAAGTAAAACTCATACAACTCATTGGCGAAAACGATTGGCTAGAATCACCTACTGATTATGACTTTTTAAAAACTCCAGCGGGATTAGAGGCAATCGCTAAAGTCGCGCAAGGCATCGGCCCTTGGATACCTCAACTCGTTGATCTAAAAACAATGCAACCTACAGCCTTTGTCAAACAGGCACATGTTGCTGGCCTTCAAGTCCATCCTTATACTTTTCGCAAAGATGCATTGCCAGAAAATGTTAATCAAGAACAAACATTACAATTATTATTTGAGAGGTTAAAAGTGGATGGCATATTTACTGATTTCACTGATACTGTCGTTAATTATCTCGCCGACTAACAAAACCTTCTGAATCAAATACAGGGTGTACTTCGCCAATCATCTGACTGATTTTTTCAGCCACATTTAAGCGCCTTGATTAGGTGCCTTTAAATCTCGCTGAGTGGCTAATTGTTAGGATGGATTGGTATTATTGATATTCTTGTTTAATTAAATCTGCACAACGCTCTGCAATCATAATGGTGGGGGCATTAGTATTTCCACCAACAAGTGTGGGCATAACAGAGGCATCCACCACTCTTAAGCCTTTTAACCCTTTTACTTTTAGTTCTGAGTCTACGACTGTCATAACATCGTTTATATCACCCATTTTACAGGTACCTATTGGGTGATAAATGGTTTCAGATTTTTTGCGAATAAAAGCCAATATTTCTTCATCACTTTGTGCTTCTGGACCTGGCCCGATTTCCCAAGATTGATATTTATCAAACGATGGTGCTGCCAAAATTTTCCTAACGCGGCGAACACCGTCAATCATCACTTTTTGGTCATCAGGGTGTGCTAGATAGTTTGGGTCAATCATGGCTAGATCGTTTGGCTTATTCGAACGTAATTTGATTTCACCTCGACTTTTGGGATACAGACCGCATACATGAACACCATATCCATAACCAAAGGCCGTAGTACGGCCGTGATTAAGCAAAATCGCTGGTAAAAAATGATATTGAATGTCGGGAATATCACCGGCATTTTGTGTTTTATCAAAACCTCCCGCCTCTGCAACATTACTGGTCAGCAGACCTTTACGATTAAACATATAGTCAAATGCAGCTTTGACATAACGTGGAATAAGAGCAAGTGAAATAGAATAACTATCACGGTTTTTGCAGCGATGTTGGACTATGGTGTCAAGATGATCTTGTAAGTTTTGCCCCACCCCGGGTAAATCCACTTTTGTTTCAATACCTTTTTCAGCTAGATGCTCTTTTGGCCCAATACCTGACAACATCAATACTTGTGGTGAATTTATCGCACCAGCAGATAACAACACTTCTTTACTCGCAGTAAGTTCAATAGATTGACCATTAAGTTGCAGCTTTACGCCTGTCGCCACGCCATGCTTAATTTGAATTTTCTCAACCAAAGCCTTAGTTAATACGGTTAAATTGGATCGTGTTAAGGCGGGCGTTAAATAACCTTTAGCCGCAGAACAACGTTGCCCATTTTCCTGAGTAACCTGATAGAAACCCAACCCTTCTCGGTCAGGACTATTAAAATCTGTGACTTTAGATAAACCCACTTCTTCGGCTGCATCAACAAAGGTATTAGAAAGGGGGTTAGTATGGCGTAAATCACTGACGCTCAGATAACCGTTTGCACCGTGCAACTCACTTTCACCATGTTGTTGTTTTTCGGATTTTTTAAAATAAGGTAAAACCGATTGCCAATCCCATCCTTTGGCGCCCATTTCACTCCATAGGTCGTAATCCTTTGGCACTCCACGTATATAAATCATGGCGTTAAGAGAGCTTGAACCGCCCATTACTTTGCCTCGTGGCCAAAAAAGCTTGCGATTATTCAACTGAGATTGCGTCTCGGTATCATATTTCCAACCTAAGTTAGTCATACGGGCAAGAAAGGCCAAACCAAATGGAATATGAATAAAAGGACTTTTATCTTTACCACCCGCTTCAATTAAGCATACGCTAAACTGGCTATTTTCGGTTAAGCGCGCCGCTAACGTGGCACCTGCTGAACCGGCTCCGATAATGATAAAGTCGAACTGTGTTTGAGAAAGGTTTTGCATGAAATCGGTTACTTATTTGAACTGGAATATTAAGACTTGTTACTCTTTAGTATGCCATTGAAACAGGATTATCAGCGGTCACAGCATTAACAACACTCATCTGATGTCATACCAGTTAGTGTATCAAAAAAGCTATCTTAGTGTTACTTTCTTGTAAATTTGCTGCTTGCCAGCAGAATAACTTTATACAATAAAATTCAATTAGTTATAAAATGTATGCTGAACAAAACATTATCATAAATATCTATGGAGAAGCATTAGTTTGGTTTCGCAATCTATCAAAACGTCATTTCGCTTATTCCTAGCTAAGTGCCTTATCCACTTTAAACGACTTACCCACGTGGATTATTCAGTGGATGATATCAGTCGATTAATTCAACCTCACCTGCCTCTTTCATTACCTATTTCTGTACCTAAAGGTGAGGGACGTTTTACTCTGTCAAAAGCCAGTATTTCGATGCCTTTAAATTCGAATCACATTCAAGCCGAAGTGTTAGGCGGCATTGAAGTCACTTATCTTGCCAACCCCATTTACCGTGCTCATGTTGTGTTAGTAGTGCAAGCCAAGCCCCATTATGATCACAGCATAAAAAACGTCCTTTTGACTGATTTACGTATTACCGATATTAATATGTTAAACGATGAATATTCGATTTTAAAAGATACCTCTAGCCTTATTAACCTGTTTGTCCCTAGCCCCGTATTGTCTATGGTAACGGGAACCATGAAAACTGCATTCAGTATTATGACAGGCACCACAGCTTCCGAGGCCAATAGTTATTTGCAAATGTATTTAAGTGGCAGCAAACAAAAGGTACTGGACTACCACAAACCACAAATAGAAAACATAATTGTTGAATTGGCCGCCAGTGAAGACATGCAATACAACTTGGACATAGACAACTTTGAAGAAAGCCTTTTTATCCAATATGGTAAAGAAGTAATAGTTGAAGATGGCCATTTGAGATTTAAGTTCTGAACAACTCATCGCTTTAATAATAGTCAATCAGCGATTTGCTGCTAGCGATGCTCGTGGCAAAACCTTTCCAGCAAGTATATTCAGCATCGGTGTATTTCCAAACCCAAAGATAAATAGGCCTGGTTTTAGGCTAGCTGCTGTTACTCCATAAATTCTGATTTCCCTGAACACAAAAGTATTCATGAGGCTCCCAATAACAGGGAATGATCGGTTTACTGTCTTCAATCCGATAATTGTGCGATAGCTTTTGCATAACTTTAGCCAATCGTTTGGGATCAATTTTGACTAGTTTCTTTCGCGCAACTTGAAAATGCAGGTTGTGCACTTTTTTAATGACGCCAGTTTTACCATGAGGTAAAAACATCAAATTTTTTGTCACAAGTCTACAAATCGGCTGATCAGTTTTAGGGGGGGTTAACCTTGAGACTATCGCATACTCATAAAAGTCTAATACATCTCCATCCGTGTTCTGGGCGATATATGCGATACCAAAACCTAAGGGAAACTGCCCCACTATACTCACAAACACCTCGGATATTTGAGGGCTTATGACCTTTTTAATCGCTAGCTGAGCTATCAGTATCGAAGCAGTAGGCAAATTTTTGCGTTGGTAATCTCGTTTAGTGGAAAAAATAACTGAAGCGTAGATTTGCGGGATTTTTATAATTTCACTGGTGCCTCGTTTAGATGAATTAGCATCAAGTACCAAGCCCAATTGAAACTTGAGTCGTTTTTGTTCTGCCTCATCAAATTCTGCAATGTCATGCTCTTTCTCAGCGCTAGCTTGCTGACAACCCAAGCCATTTTTCAGATAATCGATAGTATATTGATAATTTAAAGCTAACATTTCTTCACGCTCTTGCTTTTCTAACAATCGAAATCGGTCTTTATTCCCTTCTTTGCCTTCTAACAATTCTGTTAATGCCGGATGTTGTAAGCCAACATCTTGAAAAATTGCGGCAAGCATAATGGGCAAAATCACGGATTGTGTATAACATTCGTAATGGGCTGCATCAGTCTCATAACGCTTATCAACAGCATAATTTTTTATAATATAGGCATTTTTTACTACACCATCGCTAACCAACCTATCTAACACCCTGATACTCAAAACAGCTTTATATGCAGGCTTTAAACTGTGGTGTAACTCAGCAAGCTTTTTGCTTTTCTCTGGAGAAAAAAGTACAAGCGTGGTTAAAAATTTTGCGGTTTTTAATTGAGTTTCGTCAAAGTCTGCACCTTCAGTCAACGAAAGAATATCCAGGCACACGTCAATTGCATTATTCAATCTTTGTGTTCTGTGGGTTTGTTGACTTAAACGTTCCACTTCATATTTTTTATTTAACTGCTCCAGTTGTTGTTCTAAGACCCGTGCACTTCTGCCAGACTGTGTTTGTAGCGATAACTTAGCGTCTCGTATTTCAGCTTTTAGTTGAGTCAATTTTTGTTTATTCGCAGGCTCATTTCTAAAATAATCGGCTGCGTGTTGATAAAGAGAAGGCTTTTCTGGGTTTAAGTCAAATATGGCATTCACCAATAAATCGACCGAAATGGTATAATTAGAATTGTTGTTTTTATCGAGCATTTTTATTCGCTATGTAATACAAAAACATATTCTTCTAATTCACTCAATTATTGAAAGGTTCATCATCAATAGTTGACGCATATTCTTCATTAATTTTTTCACCAAGATCATCAGTATTCAGACTGGGATCATCGATACATTTTTCCAACATATCAAAGGCCTCGACGCAGTAAAGTGCCAGTGGCTCTAAACTATCAATATTGTTATTACAGCAAACAAGTCCGATATTTGCCCACCCATTATAGGTCACCATAGTAATATTCACTCCACCACCAGGCGTAATGGTTGAAATAGGGTAAGCAGCAAGCATTTGACTATCTTTGAAGTACATTACCTCTGGGGGGCCTGGCATATTTGATACCAAAGTAGTGGCGATGGGTCTGACCCAATTCGACATACCTAACATTTCAAAGATAATGGCATAGGTCTGAATTAACAAGGTGTAATAACTAAATGATGCAGGATGAGAAGCCTTCGCAGCCCTTTTGACTATTCGATGGTTTTCAATAATTTCCCTGAGTCTAAGATAGGGATCAGTTTGTCCATGGGCTAGCTCAACTGGCACAATGGCAATTTTATTGCCATAGGTTGTCTCACCGGGTTTGCGCAGATTAATAGGCATATTGGTATACAAGGCTTTTTCAAACGTCTGCCCATAATCTTTGAGTTGCCGATGTACAGCGATATCAAACACACATAACATAACTTCATTGGCTGATGCTCTTAAACGTTTGCTCAGCGCTTTAACACGCCTAAAATCGATATCCAATGTAGCCACAGCACGGCCTTTTTTCACCTGCCCCGTCAGCACCGTTTTAGTGCCTGAAAAAGGCAACGGCATATAGTTTTGATTAATTCTGAGCAACTTAAGCAATAACCTAAACCAAATCCAAATTGAATCTTTAACCGCTATTAACATACCCCATAGGCCGCCAAATACTGCCTTAAACCATGGGATTTTATCGCGTGTTTTTGGGGTTCTGTCTATTGACCAAACGGGGACAAAATCTTGACTATTAGGGCTTTGGCTATACCCTGCCTGAAACCAACGGATTAGCGTACTTCCATCCCCACACATATGATGTATTTTGATATATAAGGCGAAGCGCTCGGTATTGTTGTCTTTAATTAAATGGTATTGCCAAAGCGGCTTATCTCTATCTAGCCAAGTTTCATGCAAACTGGCGACAAATTTATTTAAGCTAGGTTTATCGTTCAAATCATCGATATTATGCAGTTGAACATGGTACTGCATATCTAACTGAGCAACAGGTACGAACTTAATCGGGTAACCCATCACAGTGCTGACTCGACAGTTGAAGGGTGCAGTAGCTTGATCAAAAGCGCGCATTTCTGCCAATAGCTTATCAACATAATCGCTTGCGGCGTCAGCGGGTATTTTCAGCAGTTGCAAACTTGCGACATGTTTAGGATTAGCCTCAGTCTCAGTGATCCAAAAGGTCTTATCAATAAATGTTAGTTTTTTACTCAAAACGTTATCCTTTTAAACTGAGATACAACACGTTCTAGATAATTATTCTTCATTGGAGAATTCACGATTGACTATCGCTTCTTGCAAACGATGTAACTCACCCTGCTCGATGTTAATATAAGGCAATAACGCAAACAAAATTGCTGACAAACTTTTGTATAAATACTCATCATCATTGATGTCATGACCTTTCAAAGCATAGTAATTCCCAGCCTGACTAAAAACTAAGCCAATGATCTCGACCATTTGATGACACTGACCAGCAGAAGCATTAATGGTATTTTGTATCACAAACTGCGCCAAAAGTTCAGTCACACAACGTTCTTGGGCGGCCATCAATTTGATAAAGCCTTTGGCCACACTAGGGTATTTGTCGGTTAAGTCGGTAGGATTACGATATAAAAACCGAAACAAGTGATTTTTTTCAATAATCAGGTAAAGATAATAAAAGAAATCTTCAATGTTAAGGGAAGTCTCGGATTGATTGCTCGGTGCATCAAGAATGGCGCGCAACTGCTCTTGATAGAGATTAAACAGTTCCGCGACTATGATTTCTTTTCCCTTAAAATGATAATACAAATTGCCCGGGCTGATATCTAATTCCATTGCAATCTCGACACTGCTAACATTGTTTTCCCCTTGTTGATTAAAGATATCAAGGGCGGTTACCAATATACGTTCAGCCGTTTTCATTTTATTATCACCAAAATGTGATGGAGCATGTTGTATCATTCCACACTGCGAGCGTGATGTGCAAGTGTTTGAAAATACAGCTTTTGTCTTTAAAGACATAGAATAACTATATAGGACAAATAATGATAAGAGTACTGTTTAACAAAAAAGGCGGTGTGGGTAAGTCAAGTTTAACGGTAAATCTTGCGGCGATTTCTGCTACTCAGGGATATCGAACCTTGCTCATCGACTTAGATACACAATGTAATAGCACATCCTATCTGAATGTGACTGACCTGCCCAAAGAAAGCAGCATAGCTGACCTATTTGAACAAACCATTACGTTTCATTTGCATCGTCGCCCTACCAGCGAGTTTTGTCATCCAACACAAGTTGAAAACCTGGATATTATTGCCGGTTCAGAACGTTTAACGGAGCTGGAAAGTGAATTAGACAGCAGGCATAAAATTTATAAACTGCGAGAAGCGTTAGATTCACTGAAAAGCACCTATCAGCATATATTTATCGATACGGCACCCGCACTCAATTTTTACAGCATGTCGGCGCTAATTGCAGCACAGCGATGTTTAATACCGATTGATTGCGACGACTTCGCTCGACAAGGATTATATAGCCTGCAACAAAAAATTGCAGAAATAAAAGAAGATCATAATGAAAATTTGGAAATAGAGGGGATTATTGCCAACCAATATATGACTAACGCTAACCTACCAAAACAAATCATTAATGAATTGATAGCAGAAGGTTTTCCGGTGTTATCAGAGTACATTGGTCAGTCAGTTAAAATGCGCGAGTCACACCAAGCTAAAAAGCCACTCATCTTGCTTGCGCCTAAACATAAGCTGACGCAATCTCTGATAGGTATTTTTGAATTATTAGATAAAAACTAGTCGACGTGTAAAGCTTTCCCTCTTTACGTAAACACTAGATACAACTGCATAAAACCAGCACCCATACCTAATAAAGCTCCAGTTAAAATTAACTTCCATTCATCGGCTTCGTAGGCTGGGCGAAGTACACCTTCAAATTCTTCGGGCGATAAGGCTTGCATACGCTCACACAAATCATCACCAATTCTTAACGCTTTATTGGTGTATTCGTAGGCATAAGCCAAGTATTTTTCTGAGTCACTAAAAATACGCTGGGTAGCTAATTCTTTCATTTTATAATAAGAGTCTGAGCCAATCCCTAAGGCAAAGTAGGGCTGTGCAATGGCGACATAACGTTCAATGGCATCATTCACATGCAACTCAATCAACTCTAACAATTGCCCAGAGCCAGAACCATTTAACGCAATTTCCATAATATTTTTTGAAGTCATCAATTTAGACTCAATAATATCTGAATACACACGCGACACTTCTTTCTGGCGCTTTAAAAACATACCCTGAATGGTAAACCCCATGAACTTAATCGGATGTTTAGGTTCAAAAATGATCTTTAACGCAATCCAGTTAGTGGCATAACCCACTATCAAACCACCTACTGGCAATACCCACCAAGTAGGGTAGAACATCCAAACCACCATTGTGGGTAAACCAAATAAAAAACCGAAATAAAAGCCTGATTTTTCTATAAAAGGAAATTCCTTCTCACCCGACTTTAAGAAAATCTCGTTGATAAGTTCGGGAGCATTCACTAACTGACCTACTACCAACTCTTTAATATCGACTATTTCTTCAATATTATACTTAAAATCATCTACCATTTTAGTCACAACATTGGGAATATCGGCTTCTACCCTCGCATACACAAGGTTTTTGCCATGTACTGGCAAGGATGCCCACAACTGTGGTGCAGACTCCTTCATCACATCGTTGATAATAGTTCGAATAGTTTGCTTAAGACGCCTTTGAATAGCCTTGGTCAGCTCAACAGGATCAATACGGCTCGCTAACTCTTGCACACTGAGCAATTTACCCAATACTAGTTCGACTTCAATCTCCGCCATTTCTCGGCGCTTGGCGGGTATTAAACCTTGCCAACCTAAAAAAGGTTTGATGCCTACAAATTCAATGGGATAAAACATCATTTTGACAGCTAAAAAATTAGTAGCCCAACCGACTATCGCACTAATAATAGGAATAGATAACAAAGGAAGATGAGTGATAAGTTGATCAATTAATTGCATAAAAAGCAGTTGCGCCTAGTTATTATTATTGTGTAGTTTGAGCTAACCCTAGAGGCTAACTATTGGAATTAGAATGGTCAATCTAAAAATACCCTAGATTGAATATTATCCGTATAAAACCCTTTTTAAATACAATGATAACTGCCATAGCCAACTATCTTTGATTTTGGGTAGCATTTTCTAATTATTTACGATTATATCTGGTCAGACTAGTAAATTGAGAGACTCGCATGGCGAATATAACCCTTTCTGAATTACAAGACATCATGACACAAGCTGCTTCTTATGAAGAATATCAAGAGGCTGCACAAGCTCATGACGAATTGTCTGGCGCTCAAGAATGGAAAGCCAAAGATATCAGCAAGGACTACGACTACCGACTCATTCGTAAACGTGTGCAACGTATGAAACAAGCCAGAATAAGCGGTGATACTGCTGGTTTAATGTATATTTTACACGAAGGATTACATGGTAACTTAGGCAATATTGCTTCGTCTGCACTCAAACAA
>QIJM01000594.1 GCA_003232445.1 Paraglaciecola arctica | reverse complement strand
ACGAAAATAATATTCGTGAATTAATTCACCCTCCTTTTCGTATCGTTTATTTAAAAGAGAAAAATGCTATTCATGTAATTAGAGTATGGCGAAGTGAGCGCTTATTAAATTTAACGAATACTCCTGCAAATAAAAAAATATAATAAACAAGGATAGGTCGCGAGCTTTTTCCGCGACTTATACCAATCCATCCTAACAATTAGCCCCTCAGAGAGCACCAGCGACTTTCACTCTTCGTTCTAGCCCTTTGAAAGGGAGCGGCCATTCCTTTATCGAAGTGTCCGTCTAATTCAACCACAACAAGTGTACCGCTTAACCCAAGACGTCTTTACGCGTTGAGCAATGGTAAGGATTATTCATTATCTTCTCCGCTTCATTAAATGCTTATGACTCGATTGACCATACGTTTGCTGTTGGTGATCATTTTTGTGGTTTTTGCTTTGAGTTTAAGTAGTAGCAAGTAGGCTAGTGGCACTAACACTAAACTGGTTAGGGTAGAAAATATCAAACCACCAATAATCGAAATTGCCATAGGCGAGTAGGGTGGGCCATCGCCACCAATCCGTGTGCTGCCTATTGCCAATGGCACTAGGCCTAATACTGTGGTGGCTACTGTCATCAGTATCGGCCTAACACGAGTTAAACACGCTTCGATGATCGCTTGTTGCACCGCGTAACCAGCATTGATTAGCTGGTTTATCCTATCCACCAGCACAATGCCGTTGTTCACCACTATTCCCATCAGTATTAACATACCAATCATACTCATAATCGACATGGGTAAACCGGCTGCAAACAAGGCCCAAAATACCCCTGTCATAGAAAACAAAAGTGAGGTGATAACCGCAGTAGGTAAAAGTAATGACTCAAACAAAGCAGCCATCACAATGTAAATCATAATTAAGGCTAATAACATATTGGTTTGCATAGCATCTTCGTTTTGATTTTGGCGTTTAATGCTGCCATCAAATGTCCAATCATAACCTGTGGGTAATTTGATATGCTGCATTACGCCTTCAATACTTTTTTGAGCATCTTCTAAGGTAAAGCCATCTTGTAAATTGCCGCCAATGGTAATTGAGGTTTGGCGATAACTACGGTTAATTTCTGCAAGCCTTGATTTTACCGTTAATTTTGCAATCATATCCAGTGTGATATTTTGGCCAGATTCACGGGTGATAGTTAAGTTTTTTAGAGCGTCTACTGAATTTTGTAATGCTTGGTCATACATTAAACGAATGCCCACTTCACCGGTGTCGCCATAGCGAAATGTACGCAGGTTAGCACCGCGCAGTGCGGTAGATACTACGCGAGAAATATCCGCGGTATTTAGCCCAAAATGAAACGCTTTTTGTCTATCTATGACGATCTGCAATTCCTGCTTTTGCCGACTGGTATCCGTTTTGACTTCTGACAACCCTTCGACATTGGTCAATATTGGTATGATCTGTTCAGCGATTTGCCCGAGTCTTTCGGAAGAGTCGCCTACTAAGGTCATTTGAATGCCACCGCCGTTTTCTTGATCCCATTGGAAAGAAGGTTTCGCCCTGACAAACTTGGGCAGGTTTTCAGTGATTTGTTTTTTTACTTCTGACTGTGACACTGGCAAATCATCTATTAGGGTAATACCCGATACAGCAAATCCTGCGGTGTAATAGGTATAAACCTGTTTGATATAAAATTGTTCCTGATTGGCATACAGGTATTTTTCCATTTTACTCACGGTTTTTTCCACTTCCTCTAAGCTAAAACTGCCTTGAATGTCGTAGTTCATCCATACTCGACTTTGATCGTTGTCGTTATCATCATCACTGGTGACGTGCTGCATTGGCAGTGCTGTACTAGCCAGGATCAAAATAGCAATTAAGCTGGTTTTTCCTTGATTTTTAAGCGACCAAGTTAGAATTCTTTTGTACCAAGTCGCAATTTTACCGGGTGGCTTAGGTTGATTGCTGTTGGCGCTTTTTCTTACCTTGATTTTGCTGGAAAGTAGAGGGATAAGAGTTTGAGATATCAATAACGAAGCAAATAATGAGATACATATTGCAATGGCAACATGCTCTAAAAAAATAGTGATGTTGACCTTAGCGCCGACAATATTAGGTAAAAAAACAATAGCAGTGGTGATAGTTCCAGCGATGACGGCCAAGCTTACTTTACCCACACCGGCTTTTGTGGCGGCAATAACATCAGGATTTTTCTCCTTTTCCTGATAGATACTTTCAGTGACCACTACCGCGTTATCAACCAACATGCCTACCGCTAACATCAGGCCCATCATAGATAAAATATTGATGGTATAACCCAGCATGTACATGCAGCCTAAGGTAATACAAATACTGAAAGGCACCGATAACACAACCAATAAGGTACTAGTTACATTACGTAGAAATGCGTAAAGCACCAGTAGCGATAATAATGCGCCAATCATGCCTGCATTGAGTAAATTAGAAAGAGACTTGGTGACACTCTCTGCTTCGTTTTGCATAATAAACAAGTGGATGCCGTTAAACGCTGGATTTGAGTTGGCATCATCAATCACCTTTAATACTCTGCTGGCTACCTCAACCATATTACTGGTCGACTCGCGATAAATGTTAAATCCTACTGCATAAGATTGATCCAGATGACGACCTTCAGTGCGTTTGGGTTTTTCGTATTTAACCAAGGCAATATCGCTAAGGCGCACGCCCTTTTTAATCATCAAGTCACGGATTTCCTGCAAGCTAGTAAACTCACCTTGAGGGTTGGCTATGATCTTTTGCTGAATATCTGAGTCAATAAAACTGCCTGCGGTAAGGGAGAAGTTGGCATTACTTAAAGAATCGGTTAATTCGTTGGTGTCCACTTGTAGCGCTGCCATCAGTTGTTGATCTAAACGAATGGATATTTGCTTTTTTGTTACTCCGTACAGCTCGACTTTAGATACACCAGTCACTCTTTCGATTGGGCGTTTTAAGTTACGGTCAAGCAAATCGTAGGCGCTAGATAAATCTCGTTCGCTGGATATTCGCAAAGAAAAAATCGGCATGTCGTTGGTGTTAAATTGATAGACCAATATGCGCTCTACGTCATTGGGTAAATCTGCCCGTATGGCATCTATTTTCTCTCTGGCTTCAATGCCTTTGGCTTTGAGGTTCTCATCCCAAGCAAACTGCAACTGGATTTCAGCGGCGTCTTCTGACGAACGAGAGCGCAAACGTTTGATGCCAGACATGGTTGCCAAGGCTTCTTCTACCGGCCGGGTGATCATTTTTTCCACTTCCGCCGGGGTCGCATCATTGTAGGGAATACGAATAGCGATTTCGGGGATATCGATGCTGGGGAATTTTTCCAATGGCAGTAGCTGGCTGGATATAATGCCAAATACCAACATAGATAAAAACAACATCATAATGGTGACTGGGCGGCGTATGGCAAAATCCGCTAATGCTGAACCGGCACTTTCGAACTTATCCATAAATTGTCTCCCCATCATCGGTGTTTGTTGGCAATTCATCTGATTGTTTTTCAGCTTCTTTATCTAACTGCTTATCAAACTGTTTACGGTCAAATAAACTGTAGATCACAGGGATAAAAAACAAGGTGAGAAGGGTGGCAAAAAGCAAACCATAAATAACGGTAACGGCCATAGGCGTGCGTATTTCAGCGCCTTCTCCTAACCCGATTGCCATCGGTAATAAACCTAATGAGGTAGTAAGAGTGGTCATTAAAATAGGCCGTAGACGGCTTTGTGCAGCCTCGATGATAGCCGCTGTTTTTTCTAGTCCTGATGTACGCAGCTGGTTAATTCGGTCTATTAACACTATGGCATTATTCACTACAATTCCGGCTAACATAATTAGCCCAATAAACACCACTACACTGATATTAGTGCCTGATAGGTACAATCCATAGATAGAACCCGCACAAGCTAAAGGAACAGTAAACAAAATCAGTAATGGGTGTAACAATGACTCAAATTGAGAGGCCATCACCAGATACACTAAAAATATCGCCAAGGCTAAGGCAAATTGTAAAGATTGAAAACTGTTTTCCATTTCTTCACTCTGACCGGCTACTTTAGCCTGCATGTTTAAGGGCAATTTTAACGTGTCGATATGTTGTTGCACGGCTAATACCGCTTCATTTAAATCTCCGTAATTTAAATTGGCCGAGACCACTGCAACCCGCTCTTGACCTATACGAGTGATTTCACTAGGACCAATTGACATACTAATATCTGCCACGGCTGCCAAAGGGATAGATGGGCTGGCACTGGGATTAACGATCATCCGGCCAATATTAGCAATAGAATCCCGTTGTTTTTCAATGGTTCTAACTAAGATATCGACTTTGCGATCTTCAATACTGAATTTAGTCGCGACTTCGCCACCAATTTTTGCAGAAATAAGTTTAGCTACATCGGGTGCATTAATACCAAGTTGGGCGAGTTTTCCATGGTCGAATTTAATTTTAAGTTCTGGATTACCTGATTGTAATGAGGATTTCACATCGGCGAATCGTTTATCGCCTTGCATGATAGCCTCCATCTTTTGGCTGTATTTAGCCAAGTTTTCCAGATCATAACCCACAATTTGCACAGCTAAAGGCGTAGCAAAGGTAAACAATGCAGGTTTACCAAACTTACTCTGAATGCCCGCTTGTTGTGACAAATAACCGCGCATTTTGTCCATTACTAATTGACTTGTCTGAGCAGAGCTATCGGTTTGCATCACCACATTCAGCTTACCCCAATATTCACCGCCACGACTGGCTGATACATTCATTAAGCTGCCCGTTCCAGCTAAGGCATAGGTGCGCTCAACGCCTTCAAGGTCAGCGGTAAAGATGGCTAAGTCGGCAATCACTTGGTCGGTGCTTTCTAATTGAGAGCCTGTCGGTAAGTTGATTTCGACAAAAAATTCACCTTGAGACATATCAGGGATCAGCTCCATGCCTAGCTTAGGTAATAACAACACTGAAGCCAAAGACACGGCTATTACAGCTGTTAAAACCAATAAGCGAATACGTAATGCCTGTTTAAGTGCCGCCAAGTAGGTTTTTTCGATTTGTACAAAGCTTTTGTCAAATATCCATAATAGCGGATGGAATAAGCTAGCAAACACTTTACTTAACAGCCTGAATAACAAAACGATTAAGGAGGTAATAACAAAAGGAATAAAATGGAAAACTAATTGCACTAACCAATAAAGAGGCAGTGATAAATAATGAAATAACCAACCAACTTTGGTTGTTATAAGGGGTTTTTCAAGGCTTTCACCTAAATCTAAGGCTTGGTTATTATTTGGCGCATCAGTTGTTTTTTCTCTTGCGGCCAACATAGGTATCAATGTTAATGCCACGACTAGCGATGCAGCCAAGGCAAAAGTAACAGTTAAGGCTTGATCACTGAACAGCTGGCCGGCTATGCCTTCAACAAAGACTAATGGGAAAAACACTGCCATGGTTGTCAATGTTGATGCGATGATGGCCATAGAGACTTCTTTGGTGCCTATGACTGCAGCCTGTTTGAAATTTTTGCTTTTAGATTTATGCCGAGCAATGTTTTCTAACACCACTATGCTGTTATCGACCAATAGACCAATCGCCAGCGCGATCCCTCCTAAGCTCATAATATTCAAACTAATATCATTGGCATACATAAGATTAAATGTGGCGATAATGGAGACAGGAATAGAGATAGATATAATCAATGTTGACCAAATGTTTTTCAGAAACAAATACAACACCAACATAGCCAGTAGACCACCAATAATGGCTGCTGATTTTACCTCGTCAATAGCACTGGCGATAAACCTGGATTGATCGTAGACCAACTGCAATTGATATTGGCTGGGTATGTCATCTTGCAACTGGGCGATTCGAAACTGCACGTTTTCTGCAACTTGTACTGTATTTGCATCACCTTCTTTATAAATCGCTATTTCCACCCCTTCAAAACCATTAAAGCGATTCATAGAGGTAGGCTCTTTGTGAGCATCTTGTACTGTGGCAATGTCGCCTAAACGAATGTTTCTGCCTTCCCGATTAGCGATAAACAGGTCGCGTATATCGTCTAAGGTTTGAAATTGGTTTAAGGTGCGCACTAAATACTCTTGTGAGCCATCTTTTACTCGGCCACCAGAGGAGTTGACGTTTTCGTCTTTTAAACGTTTAATCACTTCATTAACGGTAATCTTCAGTTGACTGGTTTTTTGTTGGTCAACAAGTACCTGAATTTCATTTTCTAAGCCACCACCCACTTTGACAGATGCCACACCCACTACTGATTCGAGTTGTCGCTTGATTTGCTCTTCGGCGTAGACACGTAATGCTTTAATACCTTGGTCGGTTAATGCTATTTGCGGGCTGTCTTTTGCTTTGGTGGGATCTTTTGTTGCTATGGATTTTGCGACTTTGGCACCTCCTAGGCCAAAACGCATGACTGGATCTAAGCTAGGATTAAAACGCAATAACAATGGTTTTTTGATATCTAAGGGTAATTGTAGCGTGTCTAGTTTTTCACGTACTTCAAGGCTGGCTAAGTCCATATCTGTGCCCCACTCAAACTCGAGTAATACATCAGATTGACCGGCTTTGGAAGTTGAGGTTACGCTACGCACACCTTTAACCACACCTATGGTTTCTTCAATAGGTTTGGATACCAGCTGTTCGATTTCGCTCGGTGCTGCGCCAATATAATCGGTACGGATAGTCAGGGTAGGGTAGGACAATTCCGGTAACAGGTTTATTGCCAAACGTGATAGTGAAACCATACCAAATAAAATAATCGCGAAGGTAAACATCCATACTGTGACGGGTCGTTTGACCGCAATATCAACAATGTTCATAACCCGCCCCTTAACCGTTAGCTAACTGACTGGAGGGTTCCTGGGCTAGTTCGAAAAGTTCGCTTTGACTAACGTCGTCATTGACTATTTCAACAGGGGCTTGATCTCTAAGGTTTTGATGCCCGGTGATAACCACTTGTTCTGTGCCTGATAAGCCACTTAATATTTCTACTACTTCACCTTCTTGATAACCCACTGTGACGGCTTTTTTACTCGCAATACCATCTTTGACCACAAACACATTGACACTATCGTCTATGGCAAGTAAGGCTTTACGTGGAAGAAGTACCACGTTTTGTTTGGTGTCATAATTCAATTTAACTTGGGCAAACATGCCTGACTTGAGTAAGTTATCAGGGTTAGCTACGCGCAATGTGACTTTAAACGTGCCGGTTTTTGAATCGATAACTGGGCTAATGCGTTCGACAAAGGCACGAATGTCGTCACCATCAAATGCAGTTAAGTTCAAAGAGGCTTGTTGCTCTTTATGCACTTTAGATAGTTCTTTTTCAGGCAAATAAACAATTCCGTATAATTCTTTTTGCTGAACTATATGGAACATTCTTTCACGCTGGAAAGACTCGCTTAGATTACCCACTTTGGCATTTCGTTCCGCGATATAACCGGATATAGGGGCTGTTATTGTGGCTTCTTGTAAATCCAGTTCTGCAAGGGATCGGGTGGCTTTAGCTGATTCGTATTGAGCGGTCAGTTTGTCATAAGTATCGTCACTGACTAACTTTTTACTGTATACCTTGTTAATTTTTGCCAACTCTTTCTCAACACCGACTAAATCTGCTTTTGCTCGGTCGAGGTTCAAGTGATAACGACGGGGCTCTATTTGCGCCAATATTTGGCCTTTTTCAACATAATCACCTTCTTCTACATAAATATGTTCAATGATCCCTGAAGCTCTTGGTACCACAAACGCTTCTTCTTTTGCTTCTAGAACCGCAGTAGTTGAATAGTTTGAAGAAATATTACCTATCGACAATGACGCAACCTCTACAGGAACCGATATAACTAGATCTTCTTGGTTGTCTTCATCTACTGCTCCAGCTTCGCCACAACTATTAAGTAGGCTAATCGATAGCAGAATAGGTAATATCATGAGTAATCTTAGGCCAACTTTTTTATTTATTATTGATTCCATTTTGGGTTCCCTGAAAAGCAAGTTTAAAGTTAATAGTGAGTATGCGTATATACTTGTATTTAGCATCGACTATGCCAATCCAATAAAACTCATATAAAACAATTAGATAGTAAAATAGTGTGAATATAATGCGAGTTTGTAATTGTAAGCATTAGTGATATTCACCATTAGTTGGTTTAAATGCTCACAGTGATGAGTCTAAAAATAAATAACCCTTTTGATTAACTGATCCGTTGGTAAGGCAAACACAGCAGTTTTTAATCAGTTAACAAGAGAGTGAGTTTATGCAACATTTCAAAATACACAGTAATAAAACTCCCGCCTTGACCATGTATCTGGTCAGCGGAGCATTGATAGCATTAACGGTGGCATGTAGTTCAGGCACTAAAAAGAACGAGACAGCTGAGGAGTCTAAAAAACAATCAAAGCCAATGGTGGCGGTTAGTCGACCGTTAGAGGCTGAGTTGAAGATGGAGTTTATGGCTGATAAGCAGATATTGGCTAAGAGTTCTGTTTACCATTCGCCACAGCAGCGTATCAGACATGTTAAATCACCCACTGATAATACCGAAAACTACCAGCATTATACTGAAAATGGGATCAAATCGGTGTTGCATCATCCTGTTTCAACCTTCTCAATCGATGTAGACACAGGTAGTTACACTAATATTCGCCGAATGATCAATCAGGGCATATTGCCCCCTGCAGATGCCATAAGAATAGAAGAGTTTATCAATTATTTTGATTACGATTATCCCCAGAAAAATGAAAGTGGATCTGATGCCCCTTTTAGTATTGATACCGCTATTGCTACCTCGCCGTGGGCAGAACAACGGCACATTATGCGTATTGGCCTAAAAGGTTTTAGCCCAGATATCAAACAGATTGCAGGTCGAAATCTGGTGTTTTTATTGGATGTATCTGGTTCGATGAATCAGCCAAATAAATTACCATTGTTAACTCGTTCTCTTGAGTTATTAACAGGGCAGTTGAGCAACCAAGATAGTGTGTCCATTGTGGTATATGCAGGTGCGTCAGGGGTAGTGTTAGAGCCTACTCAAGGTGATCAAAAAGCTAAAATTAAACAAGCGCTGGCAAGTTTGTCGGCGGGTGGCTCAACCAATGGTCAGGCGGGCATTGAGCTAGCTTACAATATGGCAGAACAGGCTTTTATAAAAGGCGGGGTTAACCGAGTTATCTTAGCTACAGACGGTGATTTTAATGTGGGCGTGACCAGTCATGAACGATTAATCGAGCTGATCAAACATAAACGTCAGAAAGGCATTGCTTTAACCACTTTGGGTTTTGGGCAAGGTAACTACAACGACCATCTGATGGAACAATTAGCCGATGCAGGTAACGGCAACTATGCCTATATTGATACTATTCATGAAGCTCGAAAAGTATTAGTAGATGAAATGAACGCCACACTGTTAACCATTGCTAAAGATGTCAAAATTCAAGTGGAATTTAATCCTGATTTAGTGGCTGAATACCGTTTGTTAGGTTACGAAAATCGGGTGTTAAAGCGTGAGGATTTTAACAATGATAAAGTGGATGCGGGTGAAATTGGCGCAGGGCATACAGTGACTGCTTTGTATGAGCTGATCTTAAATACATCTAACAACCGTTATCTTGACCCATTGCGTTATCAGAATACTCAAGTTAAGAATGACGCTAAAACACAAGACAGCCAATTTTCTGATGAGTTAGCTTTGGTTAAACTACGTTACAAACCTGTTAATAGTGAAAAAAGTCAATTAATCACCCAAGCGGTGATGGCCAATCAAATTACTGATTTTAATCAACAATCTGACGACTTTAGGTTTGCCAGTAGCGTAGTGGGATTTGCCCATTTATTAAAACAGAGTCACTATTGGCAAGGTATGAGTTATCAACAAATTATTGATTTAGCGCAAGGGGCTAAAGGCAAAGACGAGTTTGGTTATCGAGCCGAGTTTATTAACTTGGTTCGCAGCAGCGCCTCTTTACAAGTCAGTATGCCTAAGCAGTCAGAGCAAAAATTAAAGTCAGTAGAATTGAATATTCAAGCTTTTACCCGCAGTATTGAGCTTAAACCTACTTTGTTGACTGCCCATTGAAACAACCTGTGAACCCTAACGCTAATTATGCTGAGTCAGTGCAATCCATCCCTGACTCAGTAGATTATCAACAACAAACAGATACAAGCTTGATGCAGCAGTACGGAGCAGGTGATCTTCGAGCGTTTGAAATCTTGTATAACAGGCACAAAGGCGGGTTATATCGGTATTTTATGCGGCATATTCCTGAGCCAAGTTTGGCAGAAGATTTGTATCAGGAGATCTGGAACAAGGTGATAGTGCAGGCTAAACACTATAAACCATCGGCGAAATTTACCACTTGGTTATATACCTTAGCCCACAACAAGTTAGTGGATCATGTGCGTCATTTATCTGTGGTTAATAAAGTGGTGGTGCGCAGTCATGACGAAGAAGTAGCTGAGTCACCTGAAGCATTCAAACATACACAAATGAACAACGAGCCAGAGAGTGAATTGACCAGCACTAGAGTCGCCGAATCTTTGAAACAATGTATAGCTCAATTGCCTCAGGCGCAAAAAGACAGTTTTTTGTTAAAAGAAGAAGCGGGTCTGTCAGTTAAAGACATTGCAATGGTACTCAATACCAGCTTTGAAGCCAGTAAAAGCCGTTTGCGTTATGCCTATGAAAATCTGCGCCAATGTTTGCACGTTAAGACGGGGAGGGCGATATTATGAGCAATGATAGTAAAGATGGCTCTTTTGACTCTTTTAACTTATTAGCTCATGAAAAAAAAATAAGCGAACTTTATCAGAATAATAAAAAATATAGTGTTGAAGAGCCTAGTGCGCAGATAGACTCTGAAATACTGGCAATGGCCAAACAACAACTTTCAGACCATTCTAGCTTATTGGCTAAAAACCAAACGCTTGATCAACCACCGCCTGCCAATAAAAATACACAACGTAAGACCCAAAAGGCATGGCAATGGCCGTTTTCATTGGTGGCTTCTGTGGGAATTTTGGGTGTTTTGTTTATTACCCAAAGAGACTATTTTATTGACCCCAGTAATGTTGTCGCAGGAGATGCTGGCATATTGAACGAACCCGTTATGCGAGCCCCCGACATCAGCGCGGCTGAAACACTGACAGAGGAGATAACGGCTGAACAGTCTTTTCAAGTGATGAAAATGGCGGCTTCGGCTCAAAAACATGAGGGGCGGTTAGACAAAGAGTTGATTGCAGTGGAAAGAAAACGAATGTCAATCAGCCGAACCCCAAAGGTGTTAAAAGAACAGATGTTGGATAAGTCGATGCTCGAAGACAATTCCGCGAAAACATCTCCTATGTCATTGTTTGATATGTCTAAACTGGCAGAATTATTAACATTAGAGCTGGCTATACAAAATATGTCAGAGCTTGAAGCGAGTGCTTCAAGCGTTAAGATGCAACAAACTTTGTTTGAACATTTGACCCAGTACCAAAAAAGTCATGCTGAATTTAAAATAACTGAAAAATTCTTGAGTGTGTTGACAGAGAAACAAGTACAGCAATTGAAACAATTTAGTGCTGAAGCCGTTTCAGAGAATTAATGATTTAAAAAAGAGAGGGTTACATTGAAAATTTGGGTCGATGCTGATGCATGTCCAGTGGTGATAAAGGATATTTTGTTTCGTGCTGCAGAGCGTAAAAAAGTTGAAACGGTTTTTGTAGCTAATCAATATATTCGTACACCACCGTCTAAGTATATTCGCTCTATGCAAGTCAGTGCTGGATTTGATGTGGCTGACGACGAAATAGTGAGGCAAATTGAACCGAATGATTTGGTTATTACCAGTGATATACCGCTAGCGGCAGAAGTGATTGAAAAAGGCGGCCAAGCCTTAAGCTCAAGAGGTGAACTGTTTACCACTGAGAATATTCGCTCTCGACTCAATATCCGTGATTTTATGGATACCATGCGTGCCAGCGGTGAACAATCCGGTGGGCCTCCACCACTGAATCAAAGTGATAGACAAAATTTTGCCAATCATCTGGATAGAATACTCACTAGCAATACATAGAGCAGTGTCTAATTGTTAGGATGAATTGGTATTACCTATTACCGCTATTGTTATTTCTATTTCCACTTCTACCGCGACTGTTTGAACGACTATCTCTAGATGGTTTGCTTCCAGTTGACTGACCTCCAGAACGTTGGCTGCCTGACCTTTGGCCGTCTCTATGCTCAGATTTAGGCTTTTTAGGTTTTGGGGCTTTAATTGGGCGTTGATCTAATCGTGACTCTGGCACTTTTTGAGTGGGTTCAAAGCCGGGGATGATTTTGCGTTGAATTATTTGTTTAATCAGTATTTCAATATCGACTAATTGTTTAAATTCTTCTTGGGTGACCAAAGATATGGCTTGCCCTGTTGCGCCAGCACGACCCGTTCGGCCAATTCTGTGTACGTAATCTTCAGGTACATTGGGTAGATCAAAGTTAACCACTTGAGGTAACTGGTCAATATCCAGTCCACGAGCGGCAATATCTGTGGCAATCAAGGCTTTAACTTTACCTTGTTTGAAGTCGGCAAGTGCTTTGGTGCGCGCTCCCTGACTTTTATTGCCATGAATGGCTGCTGAGGAAATGCCTCTCGCTTCAAGTTGCTTAGTAATGCGGTTAGCGCCGTGTTTGGTACGACTAAATACCAGCACTTGTTGCCAGTCATTATCTTTAATTAAGCGGGTGAGAATGGCTGACTTTTGGCTTTTGTCAACTGGATACACCCATTGCTCAACTAAATCGACTGTTGTGTTAGCAGGCGATACTGAAATTTCTACTGGGTTATTCACTAAACCTTTGGCTAGTTTTCGAATGTCGTCGGAAAAGGTGGCTGAAAACATTAAGTTTTGACGTTTTTTCGGTAACAATTTTATGATTCTTTTGATGTCGTGAATAAAACCCATGTCTAACATGCGATCGGCTTCGTCCATAACAAGGATTTCTAACTCGCTAAACTTCACTGCATTTTGGTTGTATAAGTCAAGCAGGCGACCAGGGGTGGCAACTAATATATCAACGCCTTTACGTAATTTAATCATTTGTGGATTAATTCCCACCCCGCCAAATACCACGGCTGACTTTAACGGCAGGTCTTTGCCATAAGTTTGTACACTTTCTGCTATTTGTGCCGCCAACTCTCTGGTGGGAGTGAGTATCAATGCCCGGGCCTGATTAGGTCTGGCTGATTGTCCTTGGCTCAGTAAATGTAATATGGGCAGAGTGAAACCAGCCGTTTTACCTGTACCTGTTTGCGCCGCAGCCATTACGTCACTACCTTGCAATACTGCGGGTATGGCTTGAGCTTGAATGGGTGACGGGATGGTATACCCTTTACTGGCTACAGCGGATAAAATTTTTGGTGAAAGGCCAAGATCGGCAAAACTCATAGATAATTCTCAAATAGGGTGATTAGCTTATACGTCTGACTAGATTGCAGACATTGTCTGAACATAGCTTGAATTTTAAATAGCTAAAAATAGTCGCGGGAGGATACAGTAATTAACACACAATAGCACTTAGACTACCAATAAAAATGCCGCAAGACCGTGAGGTTTTGCGGCATTTTTTAAACTCTTGCGAGTATTAAGCTTGCTAGCTTTGTGAACCAGGGCGGGTTGCTGGTGCTGTCGCTGCATTTGATGAACTTGAAAACGCTGCTGACTTACCAGAGCGTTTAACTTCTGGTCTGGCGTCGTCGTCAAGCGAACCGATGTTGACGTCTACAAAAGCGTCATCAATAGACACAGGTCGAGCCATAGGGGCTGACACTGATCCCTTTTTGACTGGCTTAGCTGCAACTTTCAAAGACGTGGCCTTTTTTGCTGCTTTCTTAACCGGCGCTTTTTTTACTGTTTTTTTGACCGTTTTTTTGACCGGCTTAGGAACATCTTCTTTTTCAGACTCAGTCGCAGCAACTTGACTTTCTTCTGGATTGTCAGATTGTGTGACAGGTTCAGGTATATCGACAACCTGAGCGGACTCAGGCGCTAATTCCATCGTCACTTGTTCCGGCGATTCTTCAGCAACAGTTACTTCAGGTGTCGTTTCGATTTCAGGCGCCGCTACAGGTTCATCAAACTGAAGCTCGTCTTGGGTCACTTCATCTGCTTCAGTTTTCACGGTTTCGTCTTTCTCGTCACTTGCTTTACGACGTTTTTGACCCGCCGCTCGAATATGCCTAGGAGAACGGCGACTGCGAGGTGTCGACTTTTCATCTTTGCTAACTGCTTGAGCGTCTGTTGTCTCTGTGGTCGATTCTGCGGCTACGTCTACTTGTGTTGTTTCAAGCGTTTTTTCTGGCTTAATTATTTCACTAACTTCAACTACATTATTTTGAACAACTGTTTCTGGTTGCTCAATAATGGCCGTCTGAGTTTCTTGAACAGCAGCAACTACATTGTTTTGCTCTTCATTTTCAGCGTCAACTCTAACACTACGTCTGGTATCGCGGCGCTTTCTCTGTTCTTTTTTCTTGGCCGGTGCTGGCGCACTGCTCTTTGTCACCATAGCGGCGTCTTGTGTCGCTTCTACTGGTTTGTCGTCGCGTCGCGGGTTGCGGTTATCATTTCTTGGTTTGCGCTCAGAACGTTCGTTTCTATCTGGGCGTTCGTTACGATTAGCAGACTGTTCACCGGATCTTTTGCGCTCGTGATTTTTGCTATTCCGTTTGTTTCTATCGGGGCGAGTGTTTTTATTTCGACGCTGATTAGTTGATTGATTGCGCGTATGAGTGGTTTTCTTAGGAACCACTTTTTCTTCTGCTTTGAATAATCCAGAAATCCATTTGCTGGCTTTATCTAATAAGCTTTTTGATTTAACGGCAGCGGGAGGCACTTTTTTCTGCTCTGGTGTAATAAGGCTTTGCAAAGCAGGTTGTTCTTTAGCCATTGCTGGTGCAACATTTTTATCGGTAATGTTTTCTTCTTGCTCAATCAATGGCAGGTTATAACTCATTTCCTGAACTGCGTCATCTGGGCGTCTACGTGCAACGCTGTATTGCGGCGTTTCCATATTCGGGTTAGGAATAATAACCAATTGTACGCTATGACGCTTTTCAACACTGCGTACTGAATTGCGTTTTTCGTTTAACAAGTAAGTCGCGACATTAACAGGCAATTGGGCTTCAATTTGACCTGTATTATCTTTAATGCTTTCTTCTTCCATAATACGAAGCACAGACAAAGCTAATGACTCTGTACCACGAACCGTACCGTGACCACTGCACCTTGGGCACACATTATTGGCTGAATCGCCTAATGAAGGACGTAAACGCTGACGTGACATCTCTAATAAACCAAAGCGTGAAATACGGCCTAGTTGTACTCTTGCTCTATCATCTCGGACTGCGTCTTTCATGCGGTTTTCAACTTCACGTTGATGACGCACTGGGGTCATATCAATAAAGTCGATGACCACTAAACCGCCGGCATCACGTAAACGTAATTGACGAGCCACTTCATCTGCTGCTTCAAGGTTGGTATTGAAGGCTGTTTCTTCAATATCGCTACCTTTAGTTGCTCGGGCAGAGTTAATATCTATTGAAATTAACGCTTCAGTTGGGTCAATAACTATTGAGCCACCTGAGGGAAGTCTCACTTCACGCTGAAAAGCCGATTCAATTTGGCTTTCAATTTGATAATGACTGAACAAAGGCACATCACCATTGTAAAGTTTTACGCGGTTAACATAATCTGGGCGCATCTGTTCAACGTGTTTTAATGCTCTTTCGTGCACGCTGGCATTATCGATAAGGATTTCACCAATATCGCGTCTTAGGTAATCGCGGATCGCTCGTACTACTACGTCACTTTCTTGGTGAATAAGGAAAGGAGCGGGGCGAGAGTCGGCCATTTCTTTGATACGACCCCAACCTGAAACCAGGTAATCCAAATCGTATGCAAGTTCTTCAGTTGATTTGCCTACGCCAGCCGTTCTGACGATTAAGCCCATGCCGTCTGGTAGGTCTAAACCACCTAAAGCTGCTTTTAATTCAGTACGCTCATCGCCTTCAATACGACGAGATACTCCGCCAGCGCGAGGGTTGTTTGGCATTAATACTAAGTAGCTGCCAGCTAGACTGATAAAGGTGGTTAAGGCTGCGCCTTTTTGGCCACGTTCTTCTTTATCAATTTGAATAATGACTTCTTGGCCTTCTCTGATCACCTCTCTAATATTCGGGCGACCTTCAAATCGATAACCTTGAGGGAAGTAAGTTCTGGCAATTTCTTTTAGAGGAAGGAAACCGTGACGATCCGCGCCGTAATCGACAAATGCGGCTTCTAAACTAGGCTCTACGCGGGTAATCTTACCTTTGTAAATATTGGCTTTTTTCTGTTCGTGGCCTGGACTTTCTATGTCCAAATCATAAAGTTTTTGACCATCTACAAGTGCCACTCGCAATTCTTCTTGCTGAGTGGCATTGATTAACATTCTTTTCATTCTTGTTAGCTCGGTAAAGTACCGATCACCACAAGTAAAGAACTACGCAGTAATGTGACAATTATTCAATGCAGCCTTACGACTGTATACTAAAAGTTAAGTTTTTGCGCCTAAGTGCTATTTCATTAATTATTTAATTCATTGTTTTTAAACACTTTACCTATATTTTATAGGCGCTAAACAAGGCGGCATGTTTAGCTTACTGATTGGTTATTCAAAACTTAGTCGTATTCGAAAAACGAGTGCTTGTCGGGCTATTTCGTTATTCAAATATCTTGTCAATTCTTTTGTATTCTTTACATCAATGGCGATCAATAGGTGATTTATATCGCTGATGTAAGGGTTCTGTTTAATCAAACCTGTGAAAAGTTACTCGCTTCACAGTTGATTAGCCGTATTAGGCTTGCAAGTTACGTTTTACGATAAACGCTGCACGACAATTTGGTCGTCTTTGCATACAGAACTGATTAATTCATCTGTTTGTTTCAAACACGCATTACATGTTTGAAATCCGGCGTATTATCACATTAAAGCACTGACACTGGCAAGACATTAAAATACTGGGCATATAGCAGAACAATTCAGTTACAATACGCGGCCTATGACAGACCTATCATTTCAAAAAGTTCAATTTGTTATTATCGATCCTGACCTTGAAGGGCAAAGAATAGATAACTATTTACGCACTTTCTTAAAGGGAGTGCCTAAAAGCCTTATTTATCGCATTTTGCGTAAAGGTGAAGTGCGTGTGAACAAAAAACGGGTTAAGCCCGAATATAAATTACAGCCTAACGATGAGTTGCGTATTCCGCCTGTTCGAGTATCTGAGCCAACCGATTTACCTTCTACTAAACTGAATAAAGTGTCGAGTCTAGAAAATCACATATTGTACGAAGATGACTGGCTGATTGTGTTGAATAAACCTTCAGGTACAGCGGTGCATGGTGGCAGTGGTTTAAGTTTTGGGGTGATTGAAGCCCTCAGAGCATTGCGCCCACAACAAAAATTTTTAGAGTTAGTGCACAGACTAGACCGCGATACCTCGGGCTGTTTATTAATCGCTAAAAAACGTTCTGCTTTAAAAAACCTACACGAACAGCTCAGAGATAGAAAAGTCGACAAGCGTTATCAAGCTTTAGTTGCTGGAGAATGGCCAGCTAATCGCTTTAAGGTAAAAGCGCCATTGTTAAAGAACACTTTAAAATCTGGCGAACGAATAGTGTTAGTTAATGAAGAGGGTAAACCATCAGAAACCCGCTATCGTATTTTGGAGTCCTTTAATCAAGCAACGTTAGTTGAAGCATCGCCTATTACCGGCCGTACTCACCAAATTCGCGTTCATTGTTTACATGCTGGTCACCCGATTGCGTCTGATAACAGGTACGGTGATAAAGACTTTGACCAAAGAACGCATAAAATAGGTCTTAAGAGGTTGTTTCTACATGCACACTCATTGGCTTTTATTCATCCTAATACCGATGAACGAGTAAGTTATAAAGCACCACTGGAGCCAAGTTTGGTCAGTGTGTTGAAGAGACTGAGAAGTGAAACATAAACCCTTGGCAGTAATTGATGGATTAGATGACTTATTGCTACATGTCTAAACCCGTGTCTTTTTGCATGTAATCAAATAAGTCTACAGACATCATATTAAACAAATTTATCAAGGCGATCAGAGGTAAACCAATTAATGTATTTGGATCTCTGCCATCGAGTGATTCAAATAACGCAATACCTAAACCTTCACATTTAAAGCTGCCTGCACAGTCGTAAGGTTGCTCAATCTGTAAGTAGGTGGAAATTTGATTCTCAGTTAAAGTTTTAAATGTCACATCAGAAGTTTCTACTATTTGAGATAATTGTTTTTTGGCTGAATGAATCAGGCACAACCCTGTGTAAAACCTGACTGTTTGGCCACTAAACATCAGTAGTTGTTGTTTGGCGGTGGCAAAATCTTCCGGTTTCCCTAACACTTTGCCGTTAAAGCTAGCCAATTGATCTGAGCCAATGACATAACTATCATTATGGGCTTTTTGGGTGGCTATGCTTAACGCTTTATCTTTGGCAAGACGTTCTACTTGATTCGAGATAGATTCATTCGGTACTGACGATTCATCTATATTGGGCGCAATACAAGAGAACGGAATATGCAGTTTTTTTAAGATGGATTGGCGGTAAGAGGAACTCGAAGCCAGAATGATTTTCATAGATAATGGTTACTGCGTCTTAAAAAGATTAACCAAAGCATATAAAATGCAGCGCTGGGTGTCATTAACTATGATTTTTTCTTTGACTAAATTGAGTTGTAGCTATAATATGCGCGCGCTATGCAGAAAGTGAAACTACCCAAGCAGGTAGACCCAGTTAAAAACGCCAATATACGTGCCGATTATCGGGGTGTGATTTTAGCGTCTGAGATGCCTAGGTTGCTTGGATCAGTTGCTGATATTGTCAAAGAAGTCGATGTTGAAATTAAGTTTGCGAAAGACGAGCAGGGTCTTACTTATTTTCAAGGTCAGATGGCATGTTCAACATCACTAATCTGTGAGAGATGTAATGAAGTCTTCAAACATCCTATAGATGTATCTTTTTGTTTTAGCCCCGTGCAGAGTGTTAAAGAAGAAGTAGAAGATGAGTTACCGGGTGTTTACGAACCGGTTGAGGTCGATGACCAAGGAGAAATCAATTTATTTCAAACTCTTGAAGACGAACTGATTTTATCATTGCCGATTGTAGCTCTTCATGCAGAGGAGGATTGCAAACAAAAACGTGATAAAATGAGCTTCGGAAAAATTGAACCGGCCAATGAACGTCCAAACCCGTTCGCGGTTTTGAAAGAACTTAAGCGAGACTAGGAGTAAAGTAATGGCTGTACAGAAGAGTAAGAAAACTCGTTCAAGACGTGGTATGCGTCGTTCACACGATGCACTTGGTACTGCGACTTTGTCTGTAGATTCAACGTCAGGTGAGACACATATTCGTCATCACGTGACCGCTGATGGTTACTACAAAGGCTTTAAAGTGACAGAACTTTGAGTCGTCTAACCTTAGCGTTAGATATCATGGGGGGCGATAACGGCCCCCATATTATTTTTCCTGCCGCATTGGCAGCACTTCAGCAAACCCCTCATTTACACTTTATATTGTGTGGCCCGTTGGCGCTTATGTCACAGTGGCATAACAAACAACCAGTAAATATCCAAGCTCGTATTACCTTGTCCGATTGCCCAGAAACCGTAGCGATGGATGAAGCACCTGCTCATGCTTTACGGCACAAAAAAAAATCTTCGATGCGACGTATACTAGATTTAGTTGATAATAATGAAGCAGATGCTTGTGTCAGTGGCGGTAATACCGGTGCGTTGCTCAGCATGG
>QIJM01000637.1 GCA_003232445.1 Paraglaciecola arctica | reverse complement strand
CCTGATCTGAGTTGGGCGTGGAAAGTATCCTCGGGAAACGTATGGCGATTAATTATACTGGCTGGTATATTGCCTTACGTGACTGCGTTATTAATGGATATCGTCGACAGGGATAACAGTGTCGGACTTGAAAACTTCTTACTAGTTCTGGTCAGTGTCTTTTTTTTAATCATAGAGATCACAGCAGTATCATTAATATACAAAGAATTTAGTAGGAATAAAAAAGATTTCGAAATCAAAAATAGAGCGCCAAATTATGACTGGGTTTGCAATTATTGCGACATTACAAACCAATCAGGAACCACGATTTGTAAAAAATGTAACAAAGCGGCTTATGAATAACTAATAAATGTCTTTTTTGCTCGGGGCACAGGTTGTCCTATTTAGGTTCATCAATTCAATAAACCTCCATGCAAACTGCAACTTCGCCTTGCAGGCTGCATGAACGTTACCGCAATCCCATCATAAACAAATACCTAACTTTCTGAAATCGCTTCGATAATTGATCAGATGACATCTGGTCTATAAATCGCAACAGAGTAATAGTTGCAATAGGATTATAGGAAGACTGTTATGAAGAAAAAAAATTTGTCTCTACGTTTTGTTATATTATGGATCAGTATGTTTTCAGTTTACGCGTTCGCCTATGTTCCAAAAGAAATAAAATCCCTGGGTAATGGCTCGAGTAAACCCATTAGTGGTCGACTTACACTTAAAGCACCACCGATTGCAGAAAATAGTGCGGAAGTCGGTATCAGTATTGATTCGATTAAATTGCCCTCAGGGGTATGGGTTAAAGAATTAGTTTTTGCTGTTCCCTACAATACAAAAGTATTAGCACGATATCGCTTTAATAAATATTCTGTAATCAAGGGTACACGCTTACGTTTAAAACTAAGGCGAACCACCCATGTCTATGCATACGCAATTCTAAGTAATGGTCAGGTGTATGTTGCAAGCCAGGAAATTAAGATTACCATTGGTGGATGCGGTAACGGTGGAGGGTCAAGTACTGCCTATGTCTCAGGGCACAACAATGCTGCATCATCTCACCGCTATCAGATATCAAGGTATACCTCTCAACCCTATTCAGGTTCAACGGGTAATAGTGGAGTAAAAAATACAGAGAAGTACGCAAAGACTAAAGCAAACGGCGTAGTCAGTGCAGCAGAAAAACCTGTCTCTACCTTTAGTATTGATGTTGATACCGGTAGTTATGCTAATGTTCGCCGTTTCCTGTTAAAGCAAGGACAACTACCCGTCAAAGATTCCGTTCGAGTGGAGGAAATGATTAATTATTTCCAATATGGTTATAAAACGCCGGATTCCCTTAAGACGCCTTTTTCTATAAGCACCGAAGTGGCGCGCACACCCTGGAACAAACACAGCTATTTATTACGCATCGGATTAAAAGGTTATGAGGTTGATCGATCCAAATTACCACCGGCCAATCTTGTTTTTTTAATTGATGTTTCCGGGTCGATGGAAACCGCGGATAAACTGCCCTTGCTAAAAGGTGCGATACGTATTCTGACAAATCAATTATCAGCAAGCGATCGCGTATCAATCGTAGTTTACGCAGGTGCAAGCGGGCTGGTACTACCCCCAACATCAGGCGCAAATAAGCAAAAAATTAATGATGCAATGAACCGGCTTCGGGCGGGTGGGTCGACAAATGGAGGCGCTGGTATTGAGCTGGCTTATGCGCTTGCAAAACAGTCCTATATCAAGGGTGGTATCAATCGGGTTATTATTGCCACCGATGGCGATTTTAATGTCGGAATGACAAATCATAAAGCTTTGATTGACCTTATCAAGAAAAAACGCCGCACTGACATTACTTTAACGACATTGGGGTTTGGCAGCGGAAACTATAACGATAAGCTAATGGAACAACTGGCAAACCATGGTAATGGTAACCATGCCTATATTGACACCCTGAAAGAGGCTAACAAAACGCTTGTTGAGCAACTCAGTTCAACCTTGTTTACGATAGCCAAGGATGTGAAAATCCAGGTAGAATTTAATCCAGCACAGGTTGCCGAATATCGCCTTGTTGGATATGAAAATAGATTATTAAAACGAGAAGATTTTAACAATGATAAAATTGATGCCGGTGATTTGGGAGCAGGGCATACCGTTACCGCAATCTATGAAATTGTGTTGCAAGGAAGTAAAGGAAGACGAATCGAAAAATTGCGCTATGGTAAAACATCAAGTCAATCGGCAAGCAGTGATGAACTGATTTATGTAAAATTACGTTATAAAAAGCCGACCAGTAAGACAAGCCAACTGCTCACGCGTATCATTAACAAGTCTGATTTAACTGATTCTGATAACCAGGCTAGTGAAGATTTTAACTTTGCCGCCGCAGTAGCAGCGTTCGGGCAAAAACTTCGCGGTAGTCATTATCTGAACGGATACACCTATGCAGATATACAAAAACTGGCATCAAAATCAAAAGGACACGATAAAAATGGTTACCGTCATGAGTTTATTAGTTTAGTAAAACTGGCCGAAGCTCTATCACCAAAAACAGCCGCAAAAACTAATTTGAAACATAGTCGATAATAGAAAATCTGTCCGGTTCATCCCGAACAGATTTATTTTCGAGAATAGAGGAGTTTGGGTGACTAGCGTCTTCGAAGGGGAGAAAACGCCTTACGATCCGAAGCGGGTAGAAACTTAATGTGATTTATTTAAAGTAAATTCTATGCTAAATTTTAATATGTTGGAACATATATTCGACATGTAAAATTTCAGTGGCTTAGATTACCACTTTGAGGGTACCATCCTGGTTGGTAGCCCTCGTTTCTGTTAAAAAAAGAGGGAGGTGTCTATATCTTTTATTGGGTGGAGAATCATGTCATATCGATTTGGAATTACTAAAATTTTAGGATTTATTTTATTAGCAGGCGTTTCGTTATTTAGCTCGGCAGTAAGCTTTTCTGATTACCAGAAATACAGTTTGGATAAAATACTCGAGCAACCTAAGCCAAGCAAAGAGTTAGCAGTATATAAACCGCTATACTATAAATTGTCCATCGTATTATTGAGCTATCCGAAACCATGTGATACAGAATTGCTTAAGGCGGCAATGTATTCGGCAGGTATTCCAGCAAAAACAATTCTCGATACACCAATGACACAATGTATTCGTGTAAAGACCCTCGCGGGAAAAACGGTTAAGTTATATATTCTTGATACATTCGCGGTAAACTTACCTAAACGGGTGAAATTAAATACTAAAACCTGGTTATTAACTATGTATATTTTTAATACAAGAAATGACGGCCCAGGAATTTTAGTGCAAGGTTTTTTGAAAATTTAGATAAAAGCTAAAACAGGGTCGAAAAAGAGTAAATAATGGGGCTTGATTCAGCTTAACTTCGTAACCTTTATTGTTCCCAATAACAATGATCTTGATTCAATTCAGATTATCCTTTTATGTAGTCTCATGTAAACTAATATAGACTAACGTGAGGCATCTATTAGACTCTAAAGAAATGTTCTTTAGATTTAGTATGATCTAATATAGAAAAAAGGCGAGATAGATTTTAACTATTTATTAAAAACCGAAAAACTTATGAAGAAACCACTCTGTTTTGTCCTCATGCCGTTTGGCCAGAAATTACGAGCTGGCGGGGGTACAATAGATTTTGACAAGGTTTATGAAGATCTGATTAAACCTTCTATTGAAGCTGCCGACTTGGAACCTCTACGTGCGGACGAAGAAGTAGCTGGTGGCATAATACACAAGCCGATGTATGAAAGACTTATGTTGTGTGAATACGCCGTTGCAGACCTTACCTCTGCAAATGCAAATGTATTTTACGAGCTTGGTGTGCGTCACGCGGTACGCCCCGCCAGTACGGTGACATTGTTCGCAAAGGATAGTGGTCAATTACCCTTTGACCTTGCTCCACTAAGAGCGATACCTTATCCGATTGGATCTGAAGGTAAGCCTATAAATACCAGAGAGTATCAAGCAAAAATTACCCAACTACTACGTGAGGCTCGAAAAAATACTACTGACAGCCCAATTTATCAAATGGTCGAAGGATTTCCTGACATACAACGACTTAAAACAGATGTCTTTCGTGATCGAGTTACTTATTCAACACAAATTAAGCAAAACCTAACACAAGCTCGAAAAAAGGGACTAAATGCGATTAGGCTCATTGAGCAAACACTAAGCCCAATTGAAGATGCTGAAGCAGGTGTCGTAATTGACCTGTTTTTATCATACCGTTCGATAAAATCTTGGGATGACATGATCCAATTAGTACAGAAGATGGCTAAACCTTTGGCTGAGACAGTCATGGTACAAGAGCAATTGGGGCTTGCGCTAAATCGGGCTGATCAAAGCGATGAGGCGGAACAGGTTTTAGTGGATTTAATCACTAAACGCGGACCTAGTAGCGAAACTTACGGGATTCTTGGTCGGGTTTATAAGGATCGCTGGAATTCTGCAATTGCTTCTGGTAACGAACTTGGTGCCAAAGGATTTCTAAACAGGGCGATTGATAGCTATTTGAAAGGGTTTGAAACAGATTGGCGCGATGCATACCCTGGTATTAATGCTGTTACCCTGATGGAAATAGGTGAACCATCAGATCCCCGAAAGGAGAAACTAATACCTGTCATTGCTTACGCGGTCGAACGTCGTATCGCTCAAGGTCAAGCTGACTATTGGGATTTCGCCATATTACTGGAGCTAGCAGTTTTAGCCAATAATACAAAAGCGGCATTGAATGCGCTGGTAGATACCCTCGCCCATATTCGTGAACCATGGGAGTCAGAGACGACTGCCAACAACATTCACCTTATCTATGAGGCTCGTAAAAAACGTAGCGAAGATACTGCCTGGATTAGTGATATTGAAACGGAATTGCTTAAAAAAATATAGTCCGAAACGTTTGAACGGTTAGAGGAATCAAAAAATAGATAAACAACAAAACATCGAGCTTTTATGTGCTGGTGTATCTGAATGGAACAAGGTTATTGAATGTAAACATTTCGAATAGCGACCTGTCTAAGGCGAGATTTAACGGGGTTACTGCTACGCTAGTAGATTTAAGTGAATCTAATTTTACAGACACAGAAATAAAAGGCACCGACCTAAGTAAGTGCTGTTTGAATAACGCGATCTTGATAACCTTTATAATTTCCAGAATTGCTATGGATACTGATTCTCAAATTAAATGTGATACCCCAGATTAAGCCTGACAAAGAATCTATGTCGCTAGTTTTATTTTTAGTATTTTATATTTGGGGATATTCGCCCAATACTATGTGCGCCAGCCAGCTACCGAAAGTACTGCCAACAGATAAGTCTCATAAACTTTTACATGAAGTTATTAGGATAGCGTAGTGTGGGAAAACCGCATGCTGCGTTGGACGTGGCGGGAGTTGGAAACGGGATCACGAAGCACTCTACTTGGGCACGAAAGGGGAAACTAGAGAAAGATAAATTGGTTGCTGTTGTTACCTATACTGTTAAGATTTACTTTGCATATGGAAAGTAAAATCACTGGAATTTGCTACACTGTTAGAGTTGACTATTTTAGAAAATGATCGTGACGCTGCTTTGGAAATTCTCAGTGATGTTATGGCATATATTCGCTAACCCTGAGAAGCAGAAACATGATCTGCAAAATTTACACCTTATCTGTACTGCAAGTGAAAAAAAGGGGGGAAGAAACGGACTTGGTCAAAAAAATCTAGACTAAGAATTACTGTTCCAGCCTAGACCCATCTTAAGTTGTCTTATCTTTTTCAAGGGAATGCCAAGTATTTTGAAGGAGGCAGTATGTACGATAATTTATTCGATGATGAATTTTTTAGTAAGCTTAATAAACTAAAGGATAACCTTAATTTTACAGAAGCCAGAAATCTAATAAGTGATGCACATCAGCAATATCCCAATGATACCAGGATAACCCAGGAATGTGCACTATGCACCTACAAGGATGAAGAGCTTCCTCCCCATTCCCGGTTTAATGATGCGTTATCACTATTAGAATCGATTGGCCTTCGTGATCCTATGGCAGCAATAGCCAGGGGAATAGACAGTGATTCGATACCTGAAACACTGGGTCTGGGTGGTGCAATTTACAAGCGGAAATGGGAGTTCTGCGGTCTAATGGATCATTTGCAACAATCCCTGATATTTTATCGTGCTGCCTGGGAGTATGATCATAACCTTGATAAGGGTTGGAGCGGTATCAATGCAGCTTATATATTAGATATTCTCGCCTCCAGGGCATCCTTATTAGCAGTACGCGGTGGAATAGATCCTGAAAAAGCCGATGATGTAGTGGAACTACAATCGAAAGCAAAATCCTTGCGGCAAAAAATTCTTACTTTTCTTAATGAGTATGGCAATAAGAAGCCAGATCGAAAAGAGAAGTATTGGTACTTGGTGACAATGGCAGAGCTGTATTTCGGATTAGAAGACTATATCAAAGCCGGAGAGTTCCTTAAACTGGCAAGCAAAGAATCAAGCGAATGGAAACTGCAAACCACTTTCAAACAACTGGTGTCAATTGCGCGATTAAGGGGGTATTTACCACCAAAAGAAAGTGAGCCAGTTGAAACTTGGGAAGCTCCGTGGCAAGCATTACATCAGTTTCTGGGAGATGAAACTGAAATGGCTTTGTCGTGTCACAGAGGTAAAGTTGGCTTGGCATTATCGGGAGGCGGATTGCGTGCATCCATTTTTCATATGGGTGTATTGGCACGATTGGCCGAAATGGATGTTTTGAGATACGTAGAGGCCATGTCAACCGTATCAGGTGGTAGTGTCATTGGGGCACATTATTATCTTGAAGTTCAAAAATTAATTGAAGACAATCCAGATATGGATATCAAAAAGGAAGATTATATCAATCTAATAAAGGACAGATTGATCCCTAGATTTTTGAAAGGTATCCAGAAAAATCTTAGAACCAAAACACTGGCGAATTTAATAGCTAATATCAAGATGATCTATAGCAAGGCCTATTCACGCAGTCACAGAGTCGGTGAGCTCTTTGAGAGTGAACTCTACAGTAATATTGGAAATAATACTTGTACAGATATAAGAACAATGGATGAGTTACTGGTTAAACCAAATAAAGTCAATCCAACACAAACAAAATTTAATCCAAAATCCCACAATTGGCGAAGACGTGCAAAGGTACCCGTACTGATGATTAATGCGACTTCACTCAATTCTGGCCATAGTTGGCAGTTTACAGGACGGTGGATGGGTGAACCACCTGCCGCTATCGGCGCAGCGATCGATATGAATCAGCGCTACAATCGGGTATGGTATGAAGACATTAGTAACAATAAATACAAAAACTATAGGCTGGGATATGCGGTAGCAGCTTCCGCTTGTGTGCCCGGTCTTTTAGAACCCCTCGCTTTGGATGAATTATATCCAGAGCATACCATCAGATTGGTCGATGGTGGTGTACATGACAATCAGGGCGTGCAAGGTTTGATGGAACAGGGATGCACACTGGTTTTATGTAGCGATGCATCTGGACAAATGGACGATGAACTAGATCCACCTAATGGAATCATTGGCGTACCACTCAGGTCAAACAGTATTTTGATGGATCGAATCAGGGAAAGTCAGTATCAAGAGTTAAGCGCAAAGGTAGAAAGTCAGTCACTTCAGGGTCTGTTTTTTATACATATGAAAAAGGAGCTGGCCACAGACCCCTTGGCCTGGGAAAAATCAGATCAAAACGATTCCTCTGGTAATGAAGACGAAGATCGTATTACTTCTTATAATATAGATAAAAATCTACAAAGAAAAATCGCCTCGATTCGAACTGACCTGGATAGCTTTACAGAAGTAGAAGCATATAGTTTGATGTTAAGCGGTTATCTGATGACTGAAGCTCAGTTTAAGCAACTTGATGAGCAGCATAAAAAAGACAAGCACAAAGGCAGCTGGGGAAATTTTGATATTAACGCACAGCGAGGAGAATGGGATTTTCTTGTGTTAGAAGACCTGGCTAAAAAACCTGAATCGAGTGATGATGCTTGTCGACAGGATCTTGGAAAACAAATATCTGTTAGCGCCAAACTATTTTTTAAAATTTGGCATTTATCCAAAGGGCTAAAAATAACTGCCTATACTTTACTTGCAATTTTAGCGACCTCATATTTATTATGGGTTATACCAAATTGGTCAGATCCTATTAATTTTGGAAAATCAGACCCTATTAATTTTGGAAAAGTAGGTGAGATATCTTTTGGTACACTGACACTAATCATACTCGCAATCATTGTTGGTAAAGCGATACAAAGCTATATTCGAAAGTCCTTGATAGCATTTTTTGGTTTTTTTGCTTTGAATATCCATCTACTGATTTTTGACAAGATGTATATAAAACGAGGAAAAATTAGTCGCTTGTTAAAGCTGAAAAAATGAGCTATAAAGCTTTTATTTCGTATAGTCACAAAGAACACGGAAAACAAGCGGCCCGAGTACAGCAAGCATTGTCTCGTTTCGCATCCCCATGGTATAAAAGAAGAAGGCTACGTATCTTTCTTGATGATGCCCGTCTCCATCTCTTTGGGATGCAATAGAAGAGGCACTGAATGCATCTGAATATCTTATTGTATTGGCATCTCCATCAGCCGCAAAATCTGTATGGTGTGAAAAAGAAATACAATACTGGATACAAGATAAACCGCCGGAGACGATAATCCTGGTATTGCTGTCGGGTGTGATAGAGTGGAATAGCAACACAAATGATTTTAATTGGAATAAAACCGATTCGCTTCCGAAATCCTTTAAAGGTGTATTTTCGAGCGAACCTCGATTTGTTGATCTGAAAAATACAGATCTGCTTACACAACACAAGGATATAACAACTCGCAATAAATTTGCAGAAATTGTTTCAGTTTTATTGGGTTTACCAAAAGATGAATTAATCGGGGAAGATATACGGTTATATAGACGAACGCTAAAACTAGCCTGGGGTGGAATGGCTATATTGGCAGTTACATCGATTCTTGCTACATGGCAATGGTACGAAGCTACTATCCAAAGAGATCTCGCTAAACAAAGATTATCGCATGCTATCGAGCTAACAGAACGCGTACTTTTTGATATAGATGAAAAGCTCGTAGGCGTTGCCGGTGCTGGGCAACTCAGACGTAATTTAACTTATGAGGTGCTTTCGACGCTAATCAAATTGCGTACCCAAGCCGCAGATAATGCGGATTTAGAATGGGCACAAATGGTAGGTTATTACCAGAAGGGTAATTTGGCACTACGATACGGAGATTTAAAGCTAGCTGAAACTGCTCACAATAAATCGCTAAAAATAGCTCAAAAAATGGTAGTACATGACCCCGGGTATATTGAACCTTATCATTGTTAGAAAAAATGATAGCAAAGGTATGAACCGTTACCGAAAAAAAACACTATTGTCTATATCAAAAATATCGAAAAGATCAAGGTTTAAATACGCGATAGAAATCGATAAAATCGTAAGACGCATCAAGACATTATAGTAATCGATCAGCAAGTTCATTCTATGTGCCCTTAGATCTACATTCTAGCAATATTGCGGTATTGGCCATGGGTGCTGACGCTAACATAATCTGGTCGTATTTATTTAGTTTTTTCGCCATAACACCCTATTTATATTTTTTCTCACGCTGGTCATTGGTGTTACCGGCCACTGCGATTGATGAAACGTTTGATATGTCATTGTCCTGGTCGTTGTCTAAGGGTAATGGTATTCGTCTAATGTTCTTGTTAGGCCTTATTCCAGTCATTACTAATCAATTGCTCGAATTAACACTAAATTATGACTCTATACTTTTTAAAATATTTCTTGTGATAATAGGGGTAGTTATATCAGTATTTGAAATTGCCATACTTTCTCTGTCTTATAGATTACTTTCAGAGAATGTTAGTCTGGATGAACAGAGCAAAGATAAAATGAATGGAACATCATCAGAGTAATTTTAGATCCACAAACAGGCTGAATGCGTCAACGGTACTTGGCGGCAGTGATAAACTGCGAAAAGGTCTCACACCACACGACGACAGTCGTGTATTGCGTCAAATCCACCGGCTTAGAAAACGGAACAATAAAATTATTAAATGTCTTAACGTCTCCGAGGCGAACTGATTTTTCCTTTATCGCTAAAAAATCCTTTTCTGTTTCAACATACTTTGGTGTTAAATAGATTTTGTAGTCTGGCCCGGGCGCCAGTGTGCCGGTTAATGCAATTTTATTGTTACCGATAAATACCTGTCCTTTACCCCAGTGCAAAAGGTCACTGCCTTTCAGGTCCTTGCGAAAAGTTCCCTTGTATTCTACTTTATCCATCAACGATTGAATTTGCGCACTAGAAGGTGCTTCTGGCGCAATGAGGATAGGTAATGCATAAATACCCGCAGCGAAACCTATTGCGACTGAAATTAAATGGGATAGTGTAAAAAGTAATAATTTTTTCATTTTCATATTCTCGATTTTAATTTTAAATTGTAATATTTCTGACCTGATTTTACAATTCAATCGTATTTCATCTAATTCATAATTTTTTAAACATGAAGTAACTTTGGACGCTCTTTCCAACAGCCACAACTGCCTGATAACCCAATCGCCACCCGCAGATTTCATAGTAGGTCTTCCAGTGGGTGGTAGCGGGTTAAAACGATTCAAAATTTATCATAGCGGTAAATGCCTTGATATACCCAACAGTAGTAAGAGCAGCGGGGTAAAAGTGCAACGGTATACCTGCCACTCAGGATTAAACCAGGAATGGTTAGTAATTCCAGCGTTTTAGGAATATTAAAAGTCCTAGATCAGGCAAAATGCGAACCTTTCGACTGGTAAATTAGTATTTTCCAGTTTCCGTAAGTTTTAATTAGTTGAGGCTCTAATGGTCATTTTTATTCATATGTAAAGAACATTCGGGCTTTAAGGAAAGATTATATAGACTATAATATAGTATATCATTGGCATATCAATGAAGGTAAGTAAACTCTGCACCCAAGCAGAGTTTCTGAAAACGCTGCGTTAAATTGAAGATTATTGTACTAAATATTGAGAACTAAGGGTTCGTGTGAAGCTATCTCAGCAACAAATTGATGAATTTTACGATGTTGGTTGGATTACAATACCCGATCTTTTTTGTCCAGAAGAGATCAAGGTGATACGGGGGTGTTTTGACGATCTACTTTTCCGAGCCCGTAGGCTTCGGACGACTCAAACTACTGATGGCTCCTACTTTGTGTTGGCTGAGGATGGTGATGATGTCATTATCAAGCGTATCGTGTGGGCGGGGGGTTGTCAGCCTGAGCTGCTTAAGATAGGTGAGGACCCAAGGCTTCTCGGGCCTGCTCTACAACTACTTGGGTCTGACTCTACCGACCATCTCCTTAGTCAAGCGCATTTCAAGAAGCCTGGTGACGGGGTTAGTTTTGACTGGCATCAGGATATTAGCCACCGTGACCGAGGACCCGAAACATGGGAAGACATCAACGGGCGTGGTAGCTACGTTCAAACTGCGTTGTGCGTGGATGACATGACAATAGAGAACGGTCCACTTATGTTTGTAAAAGGTAGTGCGAAGTGGGGTAGAGTTGACTTTGGTCAGCACGACTACGACAAAGACTACGAGTCCGGCTTACCGGACTGCTTTGAAGACAAAAATATTGTAACCATAACGGGGCGAGCCGGAACAGTCCTGTTTTTTGGTCCTTATACTGCCCACGCGAGTTTCCAGAACTCATCAAAGTCGCTTCGTCGCGTCTTTATCAATGGCTATGCCTATCCAGGTGCTAATCATTTTGAGTATCCGGGTGAAGGATCTGGGCGAGCGCTTCGCCGAGTGCAATTCGAGTCAGAATAACAGTAAAATATCAGTAATTACCAAGTTTGCGCAATAATGAGGGATTCGTTGTTCCTACTTTTGCGGGCTGTTTAAAGTGATCGTACAGCCGCCATTGTAAGTGGCCCAGCTAAGCGCCTTGGTGCCAATCTGATATATGTGTTTATAAAAGTACTGCTGATGTATTTATTCATGGCGCATTGCGGTTGCCACAGCGATTCGATTCCATGCATTTACCGTAACGATTAACATGATCGCCTCCGCTAATGCATTTTCGCCTAACACTTTAAGAGCCTGTTCATAGCAGTCCTTACTTAATCCATTTTCGGCGATCAATGTTATCTCATCAGTTAATGATAATACTGCCTTTTCTTTATCGGTGAATAATGGAGATTCTTTCCAGGCTGATAGCGCATAGATTCGCTGCTCGGAGTCGCCCAACTTCCTAGCCTCCTCGGTATGCATTTGAATACAGTACGCGCAGCCGTTAGTTTGTGACGCACGTATTTTGATCAACTCTCTTGTGGATGCGTCGAGAGTCGTTGTGCTTAGATATTTTTCCAGTCCTAGCATGGCTTTATAAGCGTTGGGTTCCAAATGCATAATATTTATTCGATTTTCCATTATTGATTTACCCCAAAGTTAGTTAATTTTTCCCCATCTTTTACAACGAATACCGCCAACAATTTTGCTTTATCGGTAGTACTTGGATTGTGAGATAGGGAGTGGATAGTTCCCGGGGGCTCGGTCCAGCTTTGGCCTGCGGTATATTTTACGATTTCACCATGATTAAGTTGAGAGCGCACCGTTCCCTCCAATAGATACACAAATACAAACCCGGCATGAGTATGAGAAGGAACGCTGGCACCAGGATCCAGTTTTACCAAAACTGCTGTCAAGTTACGACCGGATGCATCTTTAAGAGCCGATGTATTTATTATCTGTTGGCTTATACCAGACGGCCTCTCGCCTGCGGTTACAGTTAAGGTCACTAGGCTAACGACTAGTGCCAGTATATAAGAATGAACCTTAACGTTATCATACATAATACTCTCCTTAAAATGGCAAGCGATTTTCATTAGTAATTCTAATTTCATTTTTTTGTTTTTAAATCACGACGCGATGATAACCTCGTCGCAAACCAGGCGTTCCTCTTCTCCCCGAATACTTTTGGAACGCTGCGACCTACTTGATTAGCGATATCCGCGAGTGTCACTGCTTCAAGTGATCGACGCATCGAGTTTTCAGCGTCACGCATAGTTGCATGGATAGGGCAGAGTCCACATGTAGCCCAACGCGGCGGTTTTTGTTCGAATAGAACGATATCCCTGCGAATATCGCGACACCGAAAAAGCGGTTTGTCAGGCTCCAAAATATTCACGACATCCCATATACTAACTTTGCTCGGATCTTTTGCGAGCCGGAAGCCACCTTGAATCCCTTCTGCAGAGGTAATCAATCCAGCTTTGGCAAGTTTGGTGAAAAGCTTTGCGACATAAGAGGGGGATACGCCCTGGAATTCTGCTAACTCACGTGTACTCGGTGCCCCACTATTTGGTGGATACACAAGCGACACGAGGCAATGCAGGCCGATCTCGACACTGGCACCATAAAGACTCACTATATACTCCGATTTATCTAGTCGACGTTTATACTACTACAGTATTAGTCGGAGTACAAGATACTGAAATATCGAAAATTCAATAATTCAACTATTGGCAAAAAAATTCCGCGATTGATCACGTTAAATACTGTGTATCCAAGACTACGTCGCTAGATTGCTTTTTCTCACTTCTGTCCCCGTACAATATGAATTGATATTATCAAGGGTGGGGCTACCCACCCTATATCCCGATAGTGACTACTTTCTACGGACACCTTCAATTGACAAAAATATTTCTACTGATTTCGACGCTGGGCCAAGATCATAATTTATCCCAAAATCCTTAAGTGTTAAATTGGTGCTACCTTCAAATCCGCTTCGATAACCACCCCATGGGTCAGCGCCTTGGCCAATATGTTTTACCTCGATTGTGATTGCTTTGGTGACACCATTTAGCGTTAACATTCCTTTCAGTTTGTCTTTTCCATTAGGATTAACCACATACGAGGTGCTGACAAATTTTGCCTTGGGAAATTTTCCAGTATTCAAGAAATCTTTACCACGTAAATGTTTATCACGTTCTGCATGATTACTATCAATACTACTGGTATCAATATTCACAACAACATTAGTTGCATTAAGTTTTTTCTCATCATAGCTAAACGTTCCATCAAATTTATTAAAGCGACCAATTAACCAGCTATAGCCTAAATGTTTAATTTTAAATTGTATAAAGGCATGCGCACCTTTTACATCGATGTCATAATCCGCTGCCTGTAGAGGCATTACCAATGCTGTCATAATGACTAGCAAAAATTTAGTAATATTTATTCTTCTCATTTCGTTTTTTCCTTTTTGTTTGTTTATGTATTAAAGGTTTAACATTCGTTTTAGTGTTAGATCTTTATCAATAAAGTGATGCTTTAAAGCTGCCATTGCGTGAAAAATAACCAGGATAATTAGTATTATTGCTAACCAAAGATGAATAACGCCGGCAATATCTTCTTGTTTATCGATACCGAATATGATTGCAGGTACTTGAAATAAACCAAACACTTCAATTGCACGACCGTCTGCAGTTGAGATCAAATATCCAAATAACATCACAGACAAAAGTAACGAATACAAAATTATGTGGGTAAAGCGAGCTATCATTTGTTCTTTACTCCCGTCTCTTGTCAGTGGTACAGGTTTGCCTTTTAACTTTATCCAAATAATTCGAAATAGCGTTAATATAAAAAGCAAAACTCCAATGCTTTTATGTAGGTCGGGTCCTGCTCGATACCACTCACTGTAATACGTTAATTCCACCATCCATAAACCTAGCCCAAATAAACTCAATACCACCACGACGGTCAACCAATGAATCAGGATGGAAAACCAATGCCAGTGATCTCTTGGTTTTCTCACTGATGAATTCAAAATTAGCCTCCTGACGAGTCTGTGATTGCTTACGGTGCTATTTTATCGCTGATTTTTTAGGAATAAAGAGCATAATAGAGAAATTACTGTTCTCCAAGTAAGAACAATGGGTCGATTTGAAGAAATACAGACCCTTGTTAGCATCGTAAAAGCAGGAAGTTTTAGCCTTGCTGCGGAACGACTTAATATTGCTAAATCGGCGGTTAGCCGACGCTTGTTCGATCTTGAAACACGCCTTGGAATACAGCTACTGATGTTCGCTCAAAAAATAAGTTTGATAAAGGTCTTATAAAAAACGCTGTAAATTTTCCAACGATTTTAAGTTACTTAAATATAAACGCTAATGGAAAAATTCAACAACCAAGAAAGATGCAAGAATA
>QIJM01000323.1 GCA_003232445.1 Paraglaciecola arctica | reverse complement strand
GGCTGTTAATGTTGTTTTACCGTGGTCAACGTGGCCGATAGTACCGACGTTTACATGCGGTTTAGTACGTTCAAACTTTGCTTTTGCCATTTTACTGGTTTCCTAAGTTAAAAATCCGACCTCTATTTTGAGTACCGGATCAGACCTTCATTAAAATTTAAGTTCGCGCGTTGGTAATGGCTTTAGTGACATTACTGGGCGCTTCTGAGTATTTAAAAAATTCCATTGAGTATGACGCTCGCCCTTGAGTTGCACTGCGCAAGTCAGTAGCGTAGCCGAACATTTCTGATAACGGTACTTTAGCATGTACTATTTTAATACCTGCCACACCGTCATCCATGCCTTCAATCATACCCCGACGCCTGTTAAGGTCGCCGACTACATCACCCATCCAGTCTTCTGGGGTGGTGACTTCAACTTTCATAGTTGGCTCAAGTAATACAGGATTTGCTTCTGCAGCCCCTTTCCTGAACCCCATCGACCCAGCGATTTTAAACGCCATTTCTGAAGAGTCAACATCATGATATGAACCATCAAACAAGGTGACTTTTACATCAAGCACCGGGTATCCAGCTACCACACCATTTTGCATCTGCTCTTCGATACCTTTATCAACTGAAGGGATGAATTCTTTTGGAACTGCACCCCCTACAATCTTGTTGATAAATTCGTATCCAGCGCCTTCTTCATTAGGTTCGATAGTTAACCAAACGTGGCCAAACTGGCCTCTGCCGCCTGATTGACGAACAAACTTACCTTCAACATCGACTTTACTGCGGATGGTTTCGCGATAGGCAACCTGAGGTTTACCTACATTACACTCAACATTAAACTCACGCTTCATACGGTCAACAATGATATCAAGGTGCAGTTCACCCATACCTGAAATAATTGTTTGAGCCGATTCTTCGTCAGTGTGCACCTTAAAAGACGGGTCTTCTGCTGCTAGTTTACCTAGTGCAACACCCATTTTTTCTTGGTCTGGTTGAGAGCGTGGTTCTACCGCTATAGAAATAACCGGTTCAGGGAATTCCATACGCTCTAGGGTAATGATGTGTTTAGGATCACACAATGTGTCACCCGTGGTTACATCTTTTAGCCCTATTGCGGCGGCAATATCACCAGCACGTACTTGTTTAAGTTCTTCTCTATCCTTGGCATGCATTTGAACAATTCGTCCAAATCGCTCACGCTTAGCTTTTACTGGGTTGTAAACAGCGTCGCCTGAGTTAATTACACCAGAATAACAACGGAAGAACGTTAATGTACCAACAAAGGGGTCAGTGGCAATTTTAAATGCCAAGGCAGCAAAGGGCGCAGCATCGTCTGCTGGGCGCTGGGCTTCTGTTTTATCTTTGTCGTTTAGTACACCTGTGATGGCAGGCACATCAATAGGTGCAGGTAGATACTCGATTACTGAATCAAGAACGGCCTGTACACCTTTATTTTTGAATGCTGAACCACAAGTCGCTAAGACTATTTCATTTGCAAGTGTGCGTTTACGCAAACCAAATTTAATCTCGGCTTCGGTAAGCTCAATGCCTTCCAAATATTTATCCATCAACTCATCGGTAGCTTCCGCTGCTGCTTCAATTAGTTCATTACGCAATTCTTGCACTCTGTCCATCAAATCAGCTGGAACCTCTTCATAAGTAAAAGTCATACCTAAATCAGATTCATTCCAATTAATGGCTTTCATCTTGATAAGGTCAACTACACCTTTAAAGGTTTCTTCAGCACCGATATTTAAATGAATGGGCACACAATTAGCGCCCAGACGATTTTTTATTTGATTGACTACGCGCTCAAAATCTGCCCCAGCACGATCCATCTTGTTAACAAACACCATACGCGGAACGCGGTATTTGTCAGCTTGACGCCAAACTGTTTCAGATTGAGGCTCTACACCTGACGAACCGCAAAACACAACTACAGCACCATCAAGCACACGCAAAGACCGCTCTACTTCGATAGTGAAGTCAACGTGCCCTGGGGTGTCGATGATATTAATTCGATGTTGGTCGAATTGTTTGTCCATGCCCGACCAAAAACAGGTCGTCGCTGCCGAAGTAATAGTAATGCCGCGCTCTTGCTCTTGTTCCATCCAGTCCATGGTGGCTGCGCCATCGTGAACTTCACCGATCTTGTGGGACAAGCCAGTATAGAAAAGAATGCGCTCAGTGGTCGTGGTTTTACCCGCGTCCACATGGGCGACAATACCAATATTTCGATAACGCTCAAGGGGCGTTTTACGAGCCATAACTTTCTCTTATTACCAGCGGTAGTGAGCGAAAGCTTTGTTTGCTTCGGCCATACGGTGAACGTCTTCACGTTTCTTAACCGCAGAACCTTTGTTTTCAGCAGCGTCGAGCATTTCAGCTGCAAGGCGTTGAGCCATTGATTTTTCACCACGTTTACGAGCAGCCTCAACCAACCAACGCATACCTAGGGCATTTCGACGAACAGGACGAACTTCTACTGGAACTTGATAAGTAGAACCACCAACACGACGAGATTTAACCTCGACCGTAGGGCGAATGTTGTCCAATGCGTTTTCAAATATCTCTAAGTGCGTTTTGTCAGCTTTAACAGCAACAATTTCTAGTGCACCGTAAACGATTTTTTCAGCAGTCGATTTTTTGCCGTCTAACATGACGACATTCATAAATTTAGCAAGCAACTCTGATCCGAACTTAGGATCGGGTAGGATTTTACGTTGACCTACGACTCTTCTTCTTGGCATTTCAAATTCTCCGTAGAATTTTCAGGGTATTCCCAAAACTCAATTAATACTTTAGTTTGGCCTTACTAACGGAGAACCGTTAAGACTTAGGCCTTTTTGTACCGTATTTAGAACGGCCGGCTCTGCGATCACTCACGCCAGCACAATCTAATGTACCGCGAACTGTGTGATAACGAACACCTGGTAAATCTTTAACACGACCACCACGAATAAGAACAACACTATGCTCTTGTAAGTTGTGACCTTCACCACCGATGTATGAAGATACTTCAAAACCGTTAGTCAAACGAACACGACACACTTTACGTAATGCAGAGTTCGGTTTTTTTGGTGTGGTGGTATACACACGAGTACATACTCCACGGCGTTGTGGGCAGGCTTGCAAAGCCGCGACGTTGCTCTTCGTCGCAGGTTGTTTGCGTGGCTTGCGCACTAACTGGTTAACTGTTGCCATTAACTAGCTCCTGATTAAAATTACGACTGATTACCCTTTTTTGAGGGCGTAAAACGCGAAAAATCCGCGAGCCCTAATTTAATGACGATAAAGTCACCGAATTTCGGGTCGCGGAAGTCTAATGATCAATGTGTGACCTGTCAAGTAAGACTAACTGCTAAACTGTATTAAATATGGGTTTAGTCAGCAATCCTGATTATTCAGATCACTTTGCGATCTTATCTTTTACTCGTCGGCAGGGGTTTCACTTACTTCGGCATTAAGTGCCTCAGTTAGTGCCAATTCTGCTTCAGATGCAGAAACTGAAGGTTCTTCCAGCTCCTGAAGTTCTGCTAGTTTTCTAGCATTACGTTTTTGGTGATGCGTGAAGCCGGTACCGGCTGGTATCAAACGTCCAACAATAACGTTTTCTTTCAAGCCACGTAACTCATCTTCTTTACCTTGCACTGCTGCTTCGGTAAGAACACGGGTAGTTTCTTGGAAAGATGCTGCTGAGATAAATGACTCAGTAGACAACGATGCTTTAGTGATACCTAATAACTGTGGTGCGTACTGAGCAGGGATTTTGCCCTGTCTTTCCAATTCACGGTTAGCGATTTTCACATTAGACACTTCAACCTGTTCGCCTTCTAAGAACTTACTGTCACCAGAGTAAGTGATCATACACTTACGCAACATTTGACGAATAACGACTTCGATGTGCTTATCATTAATTTTTACCCCTTGCAGGCGGTAAACTTCTTGTACTTCATTAACGATATAATTAGAAACTGCGCTGATACCACGTAAACGTAAAATATCATGTGGAGATTCAGCACCGTCGGCAATAACTTCACCTTTTTCAACGTTTTCACCTTCAAACACGTTGAGGTTACGCCATTTAGGGATCATCTCTTCGTAATGATCACCGCCTTTAGGCGTAATAGTTAAACGTTTCTTACCTTTAGTCTCTTTACCATAACCAATCATACCTGATACTTCAGCTAGGATGGCTGGCTCTTTAGGCTTACGAGCTTCGAACAAGTCAGCTACGCGTGGAAGACCACCGGTAATATCACGAGTCTTCGAGCTTTCTTGTGGAATACGAGCTAGCACATCACCTGGCTTAGCATCCATACCATCAGTTGCTTCGATGGTAGTAAAGCTTGGTAAGCGAATTTCTTGTAAACCAAATTCTTCGCTCTCAAGAATAAGCTTAGGCTCTTTCGCATTCGCTTTAGACAAGTCGTTAACTACGATACGAGTAAGACCAGTTAAGTCATCTTGCTGCATCTCAGTGTTACTGTCATCAACGTCAGAGAAGCTGATTTTCGCAGCACGTTCAGTCACGATTGGATGTGAATGCGGATCCCAGTTAGCAACGATTTCACCGGAGGTGACTTTAGCGCCATCATCTACCGTTAAAATTGCACCGTAAGGTACTTTATAACGTTCTTTCTCACGACCTTGATCATCAATAATGGTGATTTCAGTTGAACGAGAAACAATGACTACTTTATCGTCAGAGTTACGTACAAATTTAGCGTTATGCAGTTTCAAGGTACCAGTGGTTTTCAATTGTACGTTGTTTTCTGCTGATGCTCTTGATGCCGCACCACCGATGTGGAACGTACGCATGGTAAGCTGTGTACCAGGTTCACCGATAGACTGAGCGGCGATAACACCAACAGCTTCACCATGACCAACCATGTGTCCACGAGCCAAATCACGGCCATAACATTTAGCACATACACCAAAGTCGTTTTCACAGGTGATAACAGAACGTACTTGAATTTGGTCAACAGAGTTAACTTCAAGCATGTCCACCAAGGCTTCGTCTAGCAGAACGTTACGCTCAACTAATATTTCCTTAGTACCTGGTTTCATAACGTCTTCAGCAACAGTACGACCTAGTACACGTTCGCGAAGTGGTTCAACAACATCACCACCTTCGATTAGAGGTGTCATTTTAACACCTTCAAACGTGCCACAGTCATCATTGTTGATAATCAAATCCTGCGCAACATCAACCAAACGTCGTGTTAGATAACCCGAGTTAGCAGTCTTAAGCGCCGTATCGGCCAAACCTTTACGGGCTCCGTGAGTAGAGATGAAGTACTGAAGTACGTTCAAACCTTCACGGAAGTTAGCAGTAATGGGTGTTTCAATGATTGAACCATCTGGTTTCGCCATCAGACCACGCATACCCGCTAATTGACGGATCTGAGCTGGACTACCACGAGCACCGGAATCGGCCATCATAAATACTGAGTTGAAAGACTTCTGTTCTTCCATTTCACCATCACGATTTTTAACTGTCTCAACCGACAAGTTATCCATCATGGCTTTGGCAACTTTTTCGTTGGCGTTCGACCAGATATCGATAACCTTGTTGTAACGTTCACCCGCAGTGACAAGACCAGATTGGAATTGCTCCTGGATTTCACGTACTTCAGCTTCTGCATCTTCGATGATATCTTTCTTAGTATCAGGAATAACCAAGTCATCTATACCAACAGATGCCCCCGCGATCATCGCGTAATGGAAACCTGTATACATGATTTGGTCAGCAGCAATAACAGTATCTTTCAAACCTAAAGTACGGTAACAAGCATTCAACAACTTAGATATTTGCTTTTTGCCCATAGCTTTGTTGATGATCTCAAAAGGTATTCCTTTTGGCAAAATTGATGAGAAAATCGCACGACCAACAGTAGTGTCAGTTAACGTGACTTTTTCAACTTTATTACCTTCTGCATCCGTCTCGTATTCTGTGATACGTACTTTAACGCGCGCATGTAATTCTGCGGTGTCAGTACGATATGCTTTTTCAGCTTCGAGTGGGCTAGTGAACATCATGCCTTCGCCTTTACCATTAACGCGATCACGCGTCATATAGTACAAGCCCATTACCACGTCCTGTGAAGGCACGATAATTGGCTCACCATTGGCTGGTGAAAGAATATTGTTGGTTGACATCATCAATGCGCGAGATTCAAGCTGTGCTTCAATCGTCAACGGAATATGCACCGCCATTTGGTCACCATCGAAGTCGGCGTTGTATGCAGCACACACCAATGGGTGTAACTGAATCGCTTTACCTTCGATAAGGATTGGTTCAAATGCTTGGATACCCAATCTGTGCAGTGTAGGTGCACGGTTAAGTAACACTGGGTGTTCACGAATAACTTCGTCTAATACATCCCACACTTCCGGATCTTCACGTTCTACTAATTTCTTAGCGGCTTTGATGGTAGTAGCAAGACCACGACCTTCTAATTTTCCGTAGATAAACGGCTTGAATAACTCAAGTGCCATTTTTTTAGGTAAACCACATTGGTGTAAACGCAATGTAGGTCCAACAACAATAACCGAACGACCTGAATAATCAACACGCTTACCTAGCAAGTTCTGACGGAAACGACCTTGTTTACCTTTGATCATATCAGCCAAAGATTTAAGAGGACGTTTGTTAGAGCCTGTTATTGCACGACCACGACGACCGTTATCTAGCAAGGCATCAACTGCTTCTTGCAACATACGTTTTTCGTTACGTACAATAATGTCTGGAGCAGCAAGATCTAGAAGACGCTTCAAACGATTGTTACGGTTGATAACACGACGATATAAATCGTTCAAATCAGATGTTGCAAAACGACCGCCGTCTAGTGGAACCAAAGGACGTAAGTCAGGTGGTAACACAGGCAGTATTGTCAAAATCATCCACTCAGGTTTGTTACCTGACAATTGAAAAGACTCTAATAATTTCAAACGTTTAGTGATTTTTTTACGTTTTGTTTCAGAGTTAATAGAAGGTAACTCTTCACGCATAGAGACAACATCAGCATCAACATCTAGTGCTTTAAGCAACTCATAAACTGCTTCAGCACCCATTTTTGCTTCAAACTCGTCACCATGCTCTTCAAGTGCATCCAAATATTCTTCTTCAGTAAGAAGTTGGCTGCGCTCAAGGGTAGTCATACCGGGTTCTGAAACCACGTATGATTCAAAATAAAGTACACGTTCAATATCACGTAAGGTCATGTCTAACATTAAACCAATACGAGACGGCAATGATTTCAAGAACCAAATATGTGCAACTGGACTTGCCAATTCAATGTGACCCATACGTTCACGACGTACTTTAGTTAAGGTAACTTCTACCCCACATTTTTCACAAATTACACCACGGTGCTTAAGGCGCTTGTATTTACCACATAAACATTCGTAATCTTTTACCGGACCAAAAATACGTGCGCAGAATAATCCGTCACGTTCTGGTTTAAAAGTACGGTAGTTAATTGTTTCTGGTTTCTTAACTTCACCAAATGACCACGAACGGATCATATCCGGTGATGCTAGACCAATTCGGATATTATCGAATTCTTCGGTCTTATGTTGTTGCTTAAGAAACTTTAATAAATCTTTCACATTTCTCTCCCAGCGGAGTCAATTGCAAAGGTGTAACACTTGCACTGACAAGTGCTACACCATCATGTCTAAAAGCTCAAAGAACTTATCGCTCTTCTAGTTCGATGTTGATACCTAGTGAGCGAATTTCTTTCAACAATACGTTGAAGGATTCCGGCATACCAGGTTCCATACGATGATCGCCATCCACAATGTTTTTATACATTTTGGTACGGCCATTCACATCATCGGACTTGACGGTTAACATTTCTTGCAAGGTGTAAGCGGCACCATAAGCTTCAAGTGCCCATACTTCCATCTCACCGAAACGTTGACCACCGAACTGCGCTTTACCGCCCAACGGTTGCTGTGTAACCAAGCTGTAAGAACCTGTAGAACGAGCATGCATTTTATCGTCTACTAAGTGGTTCAGTTTCAACATGTACATATAACCCACAGTCACAGGACGCTCAAATGCGCGACCAGTACGACCGTCGAACAAAGTAATTTGCCCGCTTTCTGGGATATCTGCCAAGGTCAACATATACTTGATTTCAGCTTCAGTTGCACCATCGAATACAGGTGTTGCCATTGGCACACCTTTACGAAGGTTACCGGCTAAACGTTTAACTTCATCGTCGCTGAAGGTACTCAAATCGACTGCCTGATGAGATTTACCCGCGCTGTATACTTCTTGTAAGAAGCTGCGCAGCTTGGTCATCTCTTCGTGTTCTTTAAGCATGCGGTCGATTTTCACACCGATACCGCTAGCAGCCATACCTAAGTGAGTTTCAAGCACCTGACCAATGTTCATACGCGAAGGTACGCCCAGTGGGTTCAGTACGATATCAACAGGTGTGCCGTTTTCATCGTAAGGCATGTCTTCAACAGGTTTGATAGTCGAGATAACACCTTTGTTACCATGACGACCCGCCATTTTATCACCAGGTTGAATATGACGTTTAACTGCAAGGTAAACCTTAACAATTTTAAGCACACCAGGTGCTAAGTCATCACCTTGGGTGATTTTACGACGTTTGACTTCAAACTTAGTGTCAAAGTCAGCTTTGATTTCGACGTGCTGATCAGCAATTTGATCAAGCTCAGATTGCACATCTTCATCATTAAGCGGTAAGTCAAACCACTTATCACGAGGCATGCTGTCAAGTTTTGCTTGATCAACACCAGACTTAAGCAACAAGTTACCTGTACGAGCAAAAATGCCGTCAGCCAAAATATTGAATTCGTCAGATAAGTCTTTTTTCACTTCGCGTAATTGCATATCTTCAATTTCACGAGCGCGTTTGTCTTTCTCAACACCATCACGAGTGAAGACCTGAACGTCGATAACGGTTCCATGTACGCTGTTAGGCACACGTAACGAAGTATCTTTAACGTCAGACGCTTTTTCACCGAAAATAGCGCGTAGAAGTTTCTCTTCTGGGGTCAGCTGGGTTTCACCTTTAGGTGTCACTTTACCTACCAGAATATCGCCACCGTTCACTTCAGCACCGATATAAACCACACCAGACTCATCCAGTTTACCTAGTGCAGACTCTCCAACATTAGGGATATCAGCACTGATTTCTTCTGGACCAAGCTTAGTATCACGAGCGATACAACTTAATTCTTGAATGTGGATAGAAGTAAATCTGTCTTCCATCGCTACGCGCTCAGAAATTAAGATTGAATCTTCGAAGTTGTAACCATTCCAAGGCATGAACGCGATACGCATGTTTTGACCTAATGCCAATTCACCCATATCAGTAGACGGGCCATCGGCCAATACATCACCTGCCACAACCGGTTCGCCAACATTACAAGTAGGCTTTTGGTTAATACAAGTATTCTGGTTAGAACGGGTATATTTAGTTAGGTTGTAGATATCAATTCCTGCTTCACCAGCAGTCATTTCAGCTTCATTAACCTTAACAACAATACGACTTGCATCAACGTAATCAACTGAACCACCACGTTTAGCAATGATGGTGACACCTGAATCAACAGCTACAATTTTTTCCATACCTGTTCCAACTAACGGCTTTTCAGCAATTAAAGTAGGAACGGCTTGACGTTGCATGTTGGCACCCATTAGTGCGCGGTTAGCATCATCGTGCTCTAGGAATGGGATAATGCTCGCCGCAACAGATACGATCTGTTGCGGTGACACATCCATATAAGTGATATCAGATACTGACATTAACGTGGTTTCACCACGGAAACGACATGGGATCAAATTTTCAGTTAACTTACCTTTTTTATCTAGCTCTACGTTTGCTTGTGCAATCGCGTATTGACCTTCTTCTATCGCAGATAGATAGTCAATTTGCTCAGTCACAACACCGTCTACTATTTTACGATACGGGGTTTCTAAGAAACCATAGTTGTTAGTCCGAGCATAACTAGCAAGCGAGTTGATCAAGCCAATGTTTGGACCTTCAGGCGTTTCGATTGGACAAACACGACCATAGTGAGTCGGATGTACGTCACGTACTTCAAAACCTGCACGTTCACGAGTCAAACCACCCGGACCTAAGGCAGAAATACGACGTTTATGCGTCACTTCAGACAATGGATTGTTCTGATCCATAAACTGAGATAGCTGACTTGAACCGAAGAACTCTTTAACCGCAGCAGAGATAGGTTTCGCATTGATTAAGTCCTGAGGCATAATTGCATCAAGGTCACCTAAGCTCAAACGCTCTTTAACAGCACGTTCAACACGGACTAGACCAACACGGAATTGGTTTTCAGCCATTTCGCCAACAGAACGAATACGCCTGTTACCCAAATGATCAATGTCATCAACTTCGTCTTTACCATCACGGATAGTGATGAGCTGTTTCATTACAGCTACGATATCGGCTTTATCTAACACGCCTTTACCCGTCGACACATCACGACCTAACCGGCGATTGAACTTCATACGTCCAACAGCAGATAAATCATAACGGTCTTCTGAGAAGAACAAGTTATTGAACAAAGTCTCAGCCGCGTCTTTAGTTGGTGGCTCGCCAGGACGCATCATGCGATAGATTTCAACCAAGGCTTCAAGCTTGTTGCTTGAGCCATCGATACGCAAAGTATCTGAAATATAAGCACCATGGTCAAGTTCGTTGATGTAAAGCGTATCAAATGCTTTGATACCTGCTTCAGTCATCTCAGCAATGTTTTCTAAAGTTAACAGGTCGTTGGCACTAACAATGACTTCACCCGTTTCTTTATTGATGTAATCACGAGCAAATACACGACCGACTAAATACTCAGCAGGTACTTCAAGCTCTGTAATTTTTGCTTTTTCTAGCGCGCGAGTATGACGTGCCGAAATACGACGACCCGTTTCAACCACTACTTTGCCTTTTTTATCTACGATATCGAACTGCGCAGTTTCACCACGAAGGCGGTCTGGCACGATATCTGACACATATTTTTCACCGTCGATACGTACTTGGTTTGTTTCAAAGAACAACGCAAGAATTTCTTCGGTAGGCATTTCTAATGCACGTAACATGATAGTTGCCGGTAACTTACGGCGTCTATCTATACGTACAAACAAATTATCTTTAGGGTCAAATTCAAAGTCTAACCACGAACCACGGTAAGGAATAACGCGGGCGTTATATAATACTTTACCTGATGAGTGAGTTTTCCCTTTGTCGTGATCGAAGAACACGCCTGGTGAACGGTGTAATTGCGACACTATGACACGCTCAGTACCGTTGATAACGAATGTACCGTTATCAGTCATGAGTGGAATTTCACCCATGTAGACTTCTTGCTCTTTAATGTCTTTTACTGTGCCTGGTGCTGCTTCTCTATCAAACAACACTAAACGTAATTTCACACGTAACGGTGCAGAATATGTAACACCGCGGATTTGACATTCTTTCACATCAAATACTGGTGCACCTAAACGGTAACTTACATATTGCAACTCAGCGTTACCGGAGTAACTTTTTATTGGGAAAACTGATCGAAATGCTGCTTCCAGTCCATGTTGACCATCTACATCAAGGTCAATAAATTTCTTAAAAGAATCTAATTGGATTGAAAGTAGATACGGTATTTCCAATACCTGTGGACGTTTGCCAAAATCCTTACGGATACGTTTCTTTTCGCTATAAGAGTAAACCATGGGTTCCTCAGCCTGCCGATTTTTGACCCAACTTGCTTAACCAGATGTCTATACAGACATAAAGTTAAACAAACTTCCGCTATCCTTTAAGTTTGTAGAAAAACGTTTACCAAAGTCATTAAGAGGCTTACTTAACTTATTGGTTTTATTTAGTTTTATCTACAATTTGCACTTCATTATTAGGACTAATATCAAAGGATGAAAATAGTCAATCCTACAGCGCAAAAAGGCTGGTGACTAAAAAGTCACCAGCCTATGCCATTTCAGGCTAATAAACTGTGTTTAGACAGGTTATTATTTAAGCTCAACTTCAGCGCCAGCTTCTTCAAGCGTCTTCTTAAGTTCTTCAGCGTCTTCTTTAGAAACACCTTCTTTAACTGGTGTTGGAGCAGCTTCAACTAATGTTTTAGCTTCTTTCAGTCCAAGACCTGTAGCAGTACGTACCGCTTTGATTACAGATACTTTATTAGGACCGAAAGATGTCATAACAACAGCAAATTCAGTTTGCTCTTCAGCAGCTTCAGCAGCTACTGCAGGGCCAGCGACAGCAACAGCTGCAGCAGCTGAAACGTTGAATTTTTCTTCAGCCGCTTCAATTAGTTCAACTAGTTCCATTACTGGCATTTCAGCAATAGCGTTTAATATATCATCTTTAGTTAGAGCCATTTCTCTAAACTCCTGGGTTTAATGTTAAAAATTTATAATGCCAAAGTCGAAAATTATTTTTCGTCTTTGATCGCCGCCAATACGCGCACAAATTTGCCTGGAACTTCGTTGATAGTACGAACGAATTTCTCGACAGGTGCTTTGAAGGTAGCAAGTAATCTTGCCAACGCTTCGTCGCGGGTAGGAAGTGACGCTACTGCATCCAATTTTTCTGGACCCAATAAACCACTACCAATAGAAAGTGCAGTTACGTTTAACTTGTCGTTAGTTTTTGCGTAGTCTTTGAAAAGACGTGCAGCACTACCAGGTGCATCTATGGAAAAACCATAGATTAACGGACCAGTTAAAGCACTGTCCATGTCAGAAAACTTACTATCAGCTAAAGCACGTTTTGCCAGTGTGTTACGAACTACTCGTAAGTAAACACCTTGTTCACGGGCTTTAGCACGAAGGTCAGTTAACTCTGCCACTTCCATGCCACGGTATTCAGCGACGGCAACAGATAGAGCTCGAGATGCAACATCGTTTATCTCTGCTACGATCTCTTTTTTTGCTGCTAAGCCTAATGCCACTGAGTTCACCTCTTAAAGTCTAAAACATCATTTCTATTAGAAATATCCGTTTCAGGATTCACAGATTGATATCATTACTGAAGGTTTAGCTAGAGTAAATCCACCGCTCTACGGTGTTCGTTAATCCCAGAGAGTCTGAGTCGAAACAACCGTCTGCGCAGGCTTGTTTTTTAAGTAAGTTGTTTGCGATATGTGACATGTACAATCACTATCTAGGCGAATGCTCTCTTACTTCATTCACCAACTTACGCCTGCGGTCTTGGACGGGAGTCTGTCGTTTAGCTAATTTTGCAAAAAGCTCAACTCAGACTCCAACCCATAACCTTTACAGAGAAACAGGCAACCTATTGGCTACCTGCTTAACCAGTCTAACTTAAACTTCTAAGCTAGCTTGGTCTACAGAAACACCCGCACCCATTGTTGTGCTAAGGCTGATTTTCTGAATGAAAGTACCTTTAGCTGAAGAAGGCTTAGCTTTGTTAAGCGCTTCTAGCAATGCTGCCAAGTTTTCTTGAATGTGGTTTGCTTCAAAACCGATTTTACCAATGCTTGCATGGATAATACCGTTTTTGTCGTTACGATAACGAACCTGACCTGCTTTAGCATTTTTAACTGCTGTCGCAACATCTGGTGTAACCGTACCGGTTTTAGGGTTAGGCATAAGACCACGTGGGCCTAGGATTTGACCTAACTGACCAACAACGCGCATTGCATCTGGAGAAGCAACAACAACGTCAAAGTTCATTTCGCCTTTTTTAACTAGCTCGGCTAAGTCGTCCATACCAACAATGTCAGCACCGGCTGCTTTAGCCGCTTCAACGTTAGCACCTTGAGTAAACACTGCAACACGTACGTCTTTACCTGTGCCATTTGGTAATACAGTTGCGCCACGAACGTTTTGATCAGATTTACGTGCATCGATACCAAGGTTAATAGCAACGTCAACACTTTCTGCGAACTTAGCGGTAGCTAATTCTTTTAACAAAGCAACGGCTTCGCTAAATACATATTCTTTCGTCACGTCAACTTTTTCTTGAGCTAAGCGAGCGCGTTTTGATAATTTAGCCATGTCTTATCCCTCTACCACTAAGCCCATGCTGCGTGCAGAGCCAGCGATGGTGTTTACTGCCGCATCTAAGCTTGCTGCAGTCAAATCAGGTTCTTTAGTTTTAGCAATTTCTTCTAATTGCGCGCGCGTCACTTTACCCACTTTTTCAGTGTTAGGACGGCCAGAACCACTCTTTATACCAGCAGCTTTCTTAAGTAAGAAAGAAGCAGGTGGAGTTTTAGTTAAGAAGGTAAAAGAACGATCTTCATAAACAGTAATTTCTACTGGTACTGGAGCGCCTTTTTCTAGAGATTCTGTTTTTGCGTTAAACGCTTTACAGAATTCCATGATATTCACACCATGTTGACCTAGTGCAGGACCAACCGGTGGACTAGGATTTGCAGCACCTGCTGCAACCTGAAGCTTAATTAAGCCAGTGACTTTCTTCGCCATATAATACTCTCTAATGTGGGTATAACGCCTTGTAAACACTGAGAATGCTTACTCTATCGGCTTCCCGTTCTAATAAAATTGGTCGCAAATTATAGATGAACCATTACCTCGGCACAAGTCTTATTATTGACAATGCAGGGCAAACGAGTCTAAATCATACAATTTGAGTATGAATCGCTTGACTATGGGCCTCGCGCAGCGAGGTCCTCTATGACTGGATGCGTTTAAACCTTACTTACGTGAACGAATTGAAGCAGCCAAGCCTTATTGGATTCCTACAACTGTATTATACCAATCCATCCTAACAATTGGCCACTCAGCGAGATTTAAAGGCACCTAATCAAGGCGCTTGAAAAAAGAATAGTTGACCTGTTTTGAGTTCAGGCAACGCAGAGTAGGTGCCTTTAAAGCTCGCCCGAAGGGAGAGCACCAGCGACTTTCACTCTTCGTTCTAGCCCTTTGAAAGGGAACGGCCATTCCTTCAGGACTATTAATTAAAAGAAATATATAATTGAAGCATCACCAAAGAATGTTTCAACATATCGGCCTTTTTTCAACCAAGTACGGAATAGAAAAAGCGTTTTTTTTGATGATGATGTCCAAGAAACTCCTCCTCCAATTGCGTATATTTCTTCTTTTCCAGAACTTTTTAGTTGGCTATCTCCGTCCACATTTTTGAAATACCCCTTCCCTGCTTTTAGCTCAGCAAATAGGTGGAAATTATTTTTAAGGCTTACGGACAAAAGTGGGCCTAATGCAAAGTCAATTGATTCAGCGTTTACTTCATTAATTATTTGTGCACTTCCACTTAGATAACTCGGGCTAAAAATCAAACTATCGTTTGTTTCTAGAGATAAATTTTTATACGACCAGCCGCCTGCCAAGCTCAGTCCAATTCCATTGGATTGGCTCAATTTCGGTCGGCTGAGAAAAAAATGGTCGAATAAGGACTCGCCGAAAAAAGTGTAAAAATCATGCACCCCAAAGATTTCAATTTTAGTCGATTTAGTCTTAGGCAAAAATTTGGATTCTGATTGAGATTCATTTAACAGATTAAGTGCGTTGGTATTAAAGCCTTCTAATATTTGGTAATTCAGGGATATTCTAGAATGCTTTAGTGATTTATATGAAAAAATAAAATCTTCTGTTTTTGTCTGTTGTTCATCATCGATAAAATCAACTGCATAACCTATTTCGATGCCATTTAGGTCTACATAAATACCAATTCTTTCGTTATTGATAGGCGCTAGCTCAAAGTTAATCTTGGTATCATTTGTCAATTCTGGTGAGTAGATCAACGAGTGAAATGTTTGTGGTTTTAATAAACTAACTCGAATAGAGTTTAATTCTAACTCAAAGGCGTCTGCATGCTGACAAAGCAGACTTAAAAATAAAACCCAAAACGAACGATTATTCATAAATTTTTACTGATGTACGCTAAATGGTAAATATATGTTTATTATACACTTTATTT
>QIJM01000217.1 GCA_003232445.1 Paraglaciecola arctica | reverse complement strand
AGTTTCACTGTTTATCACTATAGGTAGCCTTTTAATGCACCCTAGTACATGGGTGTACTTTGGTATCATACATTTTATTACACTGGCATTGCCTATCTCGGTGTTATTTGTTCGCACTCCCTACGTTGCCTTAGTAATTGGCACAGGGTGCATAGCTGGCTACTGGATTGGTATCTTAAACTTATACCCGATTTGGCAGTGGAGTGTTTTGCATTTAGGCATACCCACACGAACAGTCGACTTAGTCAGCTTTTTTCCTTGGATAGGTGTGGTATTAATCGGTATATTTATTATGTATAAAGAGCTTTTTCACATAAAACTTAAACCTAGCGCCATTTCAAACAAATTGGTTTTTTTAGGTCAACACTCGTTGATTATTTATTTGATACATCAGCCCATACTATACGGCCTTTTTGGCCTGACGGATGTAATATTAGGCCGTTGAATCATAATCTGATAGTTAAAATAGAATTCCTGATCTAGATCAAAACTGCTAAAACTCAACATGTTAATTTCGTTATCCGATACTAAACTTAGCTAGGTTTTCTAGTTTTATATTAATTTTGAAAATCTATTTTGATTTAGGTGATTTTTCATATATGCGTCAAATGACATACATACATTTCTGATCAATAGTCTGGCTTTAGGTGCAACGTTAATTTGCTGCTGTGTATTGCACACAAGCTGGTCGTTTTCAAATACCACTAGGGATTTAAGTGCATCTGCAAAGTAACTCTCAAACTCTATATCAAACAAGGTTTCGACTTGTTGTTTATCGACAGATAGGTTGCACATCAATTCACTGATCACATATTGTCTTATTTTGTCATCTTTACTGAGTAATAAGCCTTTTTCCACTGCCTGACTTTGTTGGCTTATCGCCTGATAATAATCTTTCAACTGTTTATGATTTTGGCTATATACGTTGTCTATTTTACTAATGGCCGATACGCCAAGTCCCACTAAGTTACAATCTTTTTGAGTGGTGTAACCTTGAAAGTTACGATGAAGTTTGCCTTGTTGTTGCGCTAACGCTAGTTCGTCATAAGGTTTAGCAAAATGATCGAGGCCGATTAAATCATAACCCTGTTCGCTGAGTTGCTGGATAGCCAGTTTCATTAGGGCAAACTTTTCAATGGCGTTGGGTAACCATTCGTCTCTAATTTTTCGCTGTGCCGCAAATCGACTGGGTAAATGTGCATAACTAAACAATGAGATACGGTCTGGATTGAGCACTTTCACATCTTCAAGGGTTTGAGTGAAGGTGCTGATAGTTTGGTGAGGTAAGCCATAAATCAAGTCAATATTGACAGATTTAAAACCAACAGTTTGCGCCCGAGCAATCAAATCGCTGATAAAACCAAACGACTGGGGGCGATTAATCGCTTTTTGTACTTTTGGGTTGGTGTCTTGTACCCCTATGCTTAAGCGGTTAAAACCTAGATGATATAAATGGTCGATCAAATCTGTTTTAATTTCTCTTGGATCGATTTCTATACCTAGTTCAGCATTTTGCGCAAAGTCGAAGTGCTGTTTTAAACAAACAATCAGTCGAGTGAGCTGCTCTTTACTTAAAAAGCTTGGCGTGCCTCCACCAAGGTGCAATTGGCGGATAACCTTATTCGAACAAGAACTGGCTCGGTACTTTATTTCCTGTAATAAATAATCCAGATAATCGTCAGCTTTGTCGGCATGGCGGGTCACCACCTTATTGCACCCGCAGTAATAACAAAGACTGTGGCAAAAAGGGATATGGATATATAAAGACAGATCAGTTGTGTTTGATTTCTCTATCGCATCGGTAAAATCTTGATTAGTAAATTGACTATTAAATTCTAATGCAGTGGGATAAGACGTATAACGAGGCCCGCTGGTATTGTATTTTTCTAATATTCGCGGATCAAAAAATGCTAAATCAGTCATTCCCACATTACCTTTTTGTGTTGTATTTTTAGGCCAACGCTTTGAGAATATCCATAGCGGTAATCACGCCTACCAAATATACTTTTTCGGGGGTAATACCAATCCATCCTAGCGCGCTATTGCATTAACGGTGATGTATCAACATCAAAGTGAAAGCCTTGAATATCCGCTTCACTGACAATACGGTGCAAATATTGCGAAATCGCCTTACGCTGTACTTTGTCATTTAGGTAGATGGCAATTTTGTCCTTAACCAAGTCGTAGCTCAGAGGTTTACCTGCTACCTTACGTGCGATAAGCACTATGTGGAATCCATATCGTGACTCCACGGGTGTTGGCATAAGTCCAATATCCGCAGCAAACACTTGTCGTTCAAATTCACTCACTGTTTGGCCGTTAGATAGTTGCCCTAAACTGCCTCCCACTTCTTTTGAAGGGCATATAGAGTAAGCTTTAGCCAGTTGTGCAAATGTTGCCTCTTGGTTTTGCAGTTGCTCAATCAGTGTTAGTGCCAATGTCTGCATCTGGGCTCTTTGCTCAAGATCTTTTGGCTCAGCAGCAAGTAAAATATGATTTGCTTCAACTAGGGGCGACGAAGTGAATTTATCGGTATTCACTTCAAAGTATCGTTGGCACTCTTGTTCAGTTGCAACAGGAGTCGATATTTCTAAATCAATTAGCGAGTCAATCAGAGCCGGTTGTTGATCAACAAGGTTACGGTCAAGGGTATCGCATAGCCCTTTTTCGGCCGCTTTTTGCACCAATATCTCGCCAATGATAAGGGTTTCAGCTGCTTGGATCATGGCTTTACGACGATTCTCAGCTGGGTGGTATTGTACTTCTGTGTCAATGGCTGACGCGGGGATGACGTGCCCATTAACTGTTATCTCAGGAGTGTTAGTAAGAGACATTATTTCACCTCATTATTTTTCGTAAAACGGTGTTCCATGCCTGCATGGAACACCCGTTATTGGTTCGTTTTAAATTTTCTTACGCACCACTTGGTAACTTCTGCGCACGTATTGCACAGGCACACTCCAAATATGCACTAAACGACTGAAGGGGAATAATACAAACAAAGTAATACCCAGTGCCACATGAGCCTTATATATCCAGTGAACAGAAGAGATGTACTCCACCGCTTCTAGTGGTCTAAAGGTCAATATATGCCTAGTCCAATTCATTAGTTTAGCCATGACTGAGCCATCCATATGATCAAATGAAATCACTATTGTGATCATGCCAAGGATCAGTTGTAAGTAGATAAGTAACAATATAACTATGTCCATTGCACTGCTGGTTGCTTTTATTCTGGGGTCAAACAGTCTGCGTTGGATTAACATGGTCAGCCCAACGAAACACAGCACACCAAAAAAACCACCTACGCCCATAGCGATAATTTGTTTGGTAGGTAAAGAAATACCCAGCGCATACCATATTTCAGCAGGCACCACCAAGCCAGCAAAGTGACCTAGTAATATAGCGATAATGCCAACGTGAAATAGAATACTGGCAAGCCTAAAGTTTTTACTGCTGAGCATTTGGCTGGAACCCGTTTTCCACGTGTATTGTTCGCGGTCATATCTAATTAGGCTACCAATCAAAAATATACTGGTTGCCACGTAAGGATAAATACCAAAAAGTAGTGTATTGATAAATTCCATGACTAACTCCTTAACTCGTTGTCGCCTGCCAAGTGACTGGCGGCATCGACAAATTGAATAGGGACATCTTGATCTCGTCGCTGAGACTCCGACGGTTTAGAGGTATTGGTAGGGCATCCACCGTTAATAGCGTCGCCGCCAAAGGTCACTGCTTCTTCTTCCCAGACCTTATCTAAGGCCTTTTTTGTATCGTCACGTTTTTCGTCTTTAACCTGTTCACGAATAGGTTGCAAGTCGACATCCATTTCCGACAAACTCACTAAGGCGGTAAACAATGCTTGATAATTACACTGGCGTTTTTCCAGCCTTACAGCCAATAATGCAAGGATAGGCGCAATATCTTGTAACCATCCTTTGGCGTTTTGGTCTCCCTGGGTACTGGCAAACTCAAGAAACAAAGGAATGTAATCAGGCAATTCACGCACGCCAATATCCAATCCGGCCGCTCTGTATTGGTCGAGTAAATTGACCATCGCTTGACCACGGTCACGAGATTCACCATGAATGTGTTCATAGATCAGTAAAGATAGCGACCTACCACGTTCAAATAAACCGTCGTAATCAGCTTGCCAATCTAGCAAACTATTGCAGAATCGCTGCTCTACAAATGACAACAAGCCATCTTTATCTTGTTGGTTTAGGTGGGTGTCATCCACTATCAACTCAGCGATTTCAGTACCATGTTGATACAAGTCTTCACTTGGATAGTCGATGAGCTTTGAAAGTACCGTAAGTATTTTCATTAGTCTTGTACCTCCACTGGGATAATCTGACGAACAGTTTGTTTTTTACCGCCAAATAAATCGGTTTCGCTGTCGCCACCACTACATCCATTGCCAAAACTAAAACCACAACCTGATTTCATTTCATAGGCATCTTCAGCATAAGCTTTATGACTAGTGGGAATAACGAACCTATCTTCATAATTGGCTAGCGCCATATAACGATACATTTCTTCCACTTGCGCCACAGTTAGGCCTGCTTGTTTTAGCGCTTCGAGGTTTTCTTCGCCGTCTACCTGTTGTGAGCGTTTGAAAATACGCATGGCCATCATGCGCTCTAGTGCTCTTTCAACTGGGACTTCGTCGCCTGCAGTGAGCATATTTGCTAGATATTTCATGGGTATACGCAAAGACTTCAAATCAGGAAATACGCCATTCATCGGCACTTTCCCCGCTTGGGCTGCACTTTGAATGGGACTAAGTGGTGGCACATACCAAACCATAGGTAATGTTCTGTATTCAGGGTGCAAGGGTAGGGCAACCTTCCAATCCATGACCATTTTGTATACAGGTGACGCCATTGCTGAGTCTATCCACGCATCCGGAATGCCTTCTTTGCGTGCTGCTTCTTGCACTTTCGGATCAAACGGGTCTAAGAAAATATCGCACTGGGCTTGATACAAGTCTTTGTCGTTGGCCACCGACGCGGCCTCTTCAATTCTGTCTGCGTCATAAAACATCACGCCCAAATAGCGAATACGTCCCACACAGGTTTCTGCGCAAATAGTGGGTTGGCCGGCTTCAATTCTGGGGTAACAGAAAATACACTTTTCTGATTTTCCAGTTTTCCAGTTGTAATAGATTTTTTTGTAAGGGCAACCACTGACACACATTCTCCAACCACGGCATTTGTCTTGGTCAATTAACACAATGCCGTCTTCTTCTCGCTTGTAAATTGCGCCACTTGGGCAAGATGCTACACAAGCAGGATTGATACAGTGTTCACATAGTCTTGGTAAATACATCATGAATGTATTTTCAAATTCACCATAGATATCTGCCTGAATTTGATTAAAGTTACTGTCTTTACGGCGTTTGGAAAACTCTGTGCCGAGGATTTCTTCCCAGTTCGGCCCCCATTCTATTTTTTCCATCCTTTTGCCAGTGAGCAATGAGCGAGGACGGGCAACGGGTTGATGTTTGCTCTCGCCCGCCGTGTGTAAATGTTGATAATCAAAGTCGAAAGGTTCGTAATATGCGTCAATGTCAGGTAAGTCTGGATTAGCAAAAATATTCGCTAAAATGCGCAACTTACCACCTTGTTTGGGGATAAGTTTGCCATTGCTCTTGCGAGTCCACCCACCGTTCCACTTTTCTTGATTTTCCCATTCTTTAGGGTAACCAATGCCGGGTTTGGTTTCGACATTATTAAACCATGCATATTCGACTCCTTCGCGAGAGGTCCATACGTTTTTGCAGGTGACTGAGCAGGTGTGACAACCGATACATTTATCAAGGTTTAGCACCATGCCGATTTGCGCTCTTACTTTCATGTTTAGCTCTCCGCCTTGTTATTGTCTGTCTCAGTCGCTTCATCGTCTAACCAATCAACCTTGGCCATCTTGCGCACTATGACAAATTCGTCGCGGTTACATCCCACAGTGCCGTAGTAGTTAAAGCCATAAGATTGCTGTGCATAAGCACCAATCATATGAGTGGGTTTCATCACCGCTCGGGTCACAGAATTATGAATGCCACCACGGGTTTTGGTCATCTCAGAGCCGGGCACATTAACAATCCGTTCTTGAGCGTGGTACATCATGCTGACCCCTTCTGGCACGCGCTGTGACACTACTGCTCTGGCAGCAATAGCCCCATTTATGTTGAATACTTCAATCCAATCGTTGTCAACTATGCCAGCTCGTTCGGCGTCCACTTCAGACATCCAAACAATAGGCCCACCACGAGACAACGTAAGCATCAGCAGGTTGTCAGAATAGGTGCTGTGAATGCCCCACTTTTGATGTGGCGTCAGGAAATTCAGCGCTATTTCTGTATTGCCGTTTGGCTCTTTGTTCATTATGGGCTTAACGGTTTTTAGGTTAATTGGCGGTTTGTACACACACATGGTTTCACCAAAGTCGCGCATCCATTCATGATCTTGATAAAATTGCTGGCGGCCAGTGATAGTGCGCCACGGTATGTACTCATGCACATTGGTGTAACCGGCGCTGTAAGACACATGTTCATCCTCTAACCCTGACCATGTTGGCGAGCTGATGATCTTACGAGGTTGAGCTTGAACATCTCTAAAACGAATTTTTTCATCTTCTTTTGGTTTGGCTAGGTGAGAGTGGTCTAAACCAGTAAATTCACTTAAAGCAGCCCAAGCCTTGACTGCAACTTGACCATTGGTTTCAGGTGCCAGAGATAAAATAATTTCACAGGCATCGATTGCCGATTCAATTTTAGGTCGCCCCTTGTTGACTCCTTCTTCTAAATGACGTTGATTAAGTTCACCTAGGAAATCTACTTCTTTTTCGGTGTTCCAATTAATGCCTTTACCGCCATTACCAAGTTTTTCCAATAGTGGCCCTAGTGATGTAAAGCGTGCATAGGTGTTAGGGTAGTCCCGTTCAACGACCACCATGTTGGGTGCGGTTTTACCAGGAATTAGCTCACACTCGCCTTTCCACCACGCTTTCACGCCAAAGGGCTGGGCAATTTCAGCTGGGGTGTCATGCAAGATGGGCACAGTGACCAAGTCTTTTTCCACGCCTAAGTGGCCTTCTGCAGTTTTAGAGAAAACGTTGGCAATGCCTTTGAATATTTCCCAATCAGAACGAGACTCCCACACTGGATCGATCGCAGCACTAAGGGGGTGAATAAAGGGGTGCATATCAGAGGTGTTCAGATCATCTTTTTCGTACCAAGTGGCAGTAGGCAAAACAATATCAGAATACAAACAGGTGGTAGACATTCTAAAATCTAATGTCACCAACAGATCAACTTTGCCTTCTGCTGCTTCGTCTACCCATTTCACATCTTCCGGTTTTTTACCACCGTCTTCACCTAAGTCTTTGCCCAACAACCCATGTTTGGTGCCTAACAAATGCCGTAACATGTATTCGTGACCTTTACCGGATGAACCAAGCAAATTTGAACGCCAGATAAACATATTACGCGGGAAGTTTTTCGGATCCTCTGGCTGCATACAAGCAAAATCCAACTTGCCTGATTTGAGCCCCTCAACTGCATAGTCTTTTGGTGTTTGTCCTGCGGCTTCCGCATCTCGACATAGCTGCAAAGGGTTCATATTAAATTGCGGTGCAGAAGGTAACCAGCCCATGCGTTCGGCTCTAGTATTAAAGTCAATAATCGAGCCTGACCATTTGTCTTTATTGGCCAGTGGAGAGATGATTTCTGTCATCTCTAATTTCTCATAACGCCATTGACTGGAATGGTTGTAGAAGAAAGACGTGCCATTCATATGTCTTGGCGGACGTTGCCAGTCTGTACCAAAGGCGAGCGGTGCCCAGCCTGTTTGTGGTCGAAGCTTTTCCTGACCCACATAATGCGCCCAACCACCACCGCTTTGACCGACACAACCACACATCATCAACATATTGATCAGGCCGCGATAGTTCATGTCCATGTGGTACCAGTGGTTCATACCCGCGCCCACAATAATCATCGAACGACCATGGGTTTTATCTGCTGTTTGGGCAAATTCACGGGCGATTTTTATCACATCTGCTCGAGGTACGCCGGTAATTTGTTCTTGCCATGCGGGTGTATATGGAATGTCGTCATCATAAGAACTGGCAACATTCGGATCGTCGTAACCATTGTCCACTCCGTAGTTGGCCAGTGTTAGGTCAAATACAGTGGCGACATAAACCTCTGAGCCATCCGCTAAGGTGATTTTCTTAGCGGGCACTTTACGGGGTAATACATCGTCGTGTTGAGTGTTTTGGAAGTAACCAAATTCATGTTCAGCACCGCCAAAATAAGGGAAGGAAACCTGCACTAGTTCATCATGACTGCCTTTTAAGCTAACCCGCAAGTCAAGTTTGTCGCCGGTTTTACCGTCGGTTTGGGTGATGTTCCATTTGCCTTTTTGACCCCAGCGATAGCCTACAGAACCGGTTGGCGAAACCAAAGTGCCATTGTTGTTATCGATTGAAATGGTTTTCCATTCAGGATTGTTGTCTTGACCCAAATCAGCTTGTAAATCAGAGGCTCTTAGAAAGCGCCCTTGATGAAGTGTGCCGTCATCTGCTTGCTCCAACATAACCAATACCGGGAAGTCGGTGTAACGTTTGACATAGTCGCTAAAGTATTCAGACGGTTTTTCAACATGAAATTCTTTCAATATAACGTGGCCAAAGGCCATCGCCAATGCGGCGTCAGTGCCTTGTTTAGGCGCAAGCCATTGGTCGGTAAGCTTGGCGACTTCAGAGTAGTCAGGCGTAATGCCAATCACCTTTGTGCCTTTGTAACGTACTTCAGTTAAAAAATGGGCGTCGGGTGTACGGGTTTGTGGAACGTTAGAGCCCCAACAAATGATGTAGTTTGAATTGTACCAATCAGCGGACTCTGGCACATCGGTTTGCTCACCCCACGTTTGTGGTGATGCGGGAGGCAAATCACAATACCAATCGTAGAAGCTTAAACAGTTGCCACCGATCAGTGACAGGTAACGTGCACCTGCCGCATATGACACCATAGACATAGCAGGAATAGGCGAGAAACCAGTAATACGGTCAGGGCCGTATACTTTGGCGGTATACACGTTGGCAGCGGCAATGATTTCGTTTGCTTCACGCCAATCGGCTCGCACAAAACCGCCTAACCCGCGCTGCTGTTTATATTCTTTTGCCTTGATTGGATCTTCAACAATAGAGCGCCATGCGTCAACAGGATCGCTATATTGTGTTTTGGCTGCGCGCCACAATTTGACTAAGCGCTTGCGAATTTTGGGATATTTTAAACGGTTGGCGCTATAGATATACCATGAGTAACTGGCACCCCGTGGGCAACCTCGTGGTTCATGATTAGGTAAGTCTGGGCGGGTGCGTGGGTAATCAGTTTGTTGGGTTTCCCATGTGACTAACCCGTCTTTGACGTAAATTTTCCAACTACACGAGCCGGTACAGTTAACACCGTGGGTTGAGCGTACTACTTTATCGTGCTGCCAACGACGACGATAACCGTCCTCCCAGCTTCTATTCTCTTCTGTAGTAACACCGTGACCGTCAGAAAACGATTCTTCGTTACGTTTAAAAAACTGTAATCGGTCTAAAAAATGACTCACGCCAAACTCCTTAGTTAATGGGGGTGTAACAAATGGCAAATGCTACAAGTTCAAGCTTTGATAAGATTAAAGTCCATTCAGATGAGCGCGACAAGAGGGGCAAAAAGCGCTGCTTTTGCTGTGTTACCCCCAAAGTGGTAGTTGCTTAGTTTGAGCTTTTCCTTTGTTCTAAAGGGGTTTAGACTATTCTGGCTCAAAATGAATTAATAAATACGTTGCTATTATTCTTTGTGGGTATCACCAGTGAGTTACTATATATGCCCATACCACCTCAAAATGACGGATTCAGCGGGAGTTTAAAGGTGGTATGGGCATATAGCCAAGAGCGAGCAAAATGATAAAAAAATTTTTCCATTCCACCGTGTTTAAAATCGCAGTTTTGATGTTTTCTGTCAGCTTTCTTGCGGTTGTGAGTATGTTAAGTACTGTGTTTATTAGTGACGGTGCACAAACTGATGCATTAGCGGTGAATGTTGCAGGTTCATTACGTATGCAAAGTTATCGTTTAGCCAGTTATGCACAAGCAGTGAACAAAACAGAACAAGAGATCAGTGAGTTTTATCAGCTAATGGATAAGTTCGAGAAAGACCTGACCACAGGGATTTTAATAAACCAACAGGTATTAACTGGATCGGGACAAATTTCTGCTCAGCATGTACAAGTTTCCAATGACTGGCAAACTATCATTAGACCTATGTTAATAGAGTATGTGGCCAATAAAAGCAGCAGTGATAGAGCTCTGAACCCTGCCATTCAGACTTTTGTTGATGAAGTTGATGTGTTGGTTGAAAGCTACCAAAAACATGCTGAGGTCAATATCGAATTGATCCGCTTAACCCAAATATTGGCGTTATTTAGTACCTTAATTCTGATCGCATTGGCAATGGTGATGGTCGATCGGCATATTGAAAAACCGCTTTCCAAATTAATTGCTGTTGCAAGACAACTAGGGCGGGGCGACTTTACGGTTGTTGCCGATGAAATTGGCAAAGGAGAGCTGGCTATTTTGGCCAAAACATTCAATAAAATGAGTCGTTCACTGTATCGTTCGCAGACTCAACTTGAGGAACAAGTTAAACGTAAAACCAGTAAACTTTTACGCTCAAACAAATGCTTGGATCTGTTATTTCAAACTTCGCGTAAAATTAACGAAGTTGAGCCAAGTAACGTCAACTTTGAACCCATAATGCAACAACTCTCGAATGTAACGGGAGTGAAAGATTTAGATTTATGCCTTATGACAGCCCGAGGAGAGGGGCCATATGAACATTTAATGACAACAGACAAACCCATGCTTGAAAAATGCGTAAAACATGACTGTTATGATTGTACTGAGCATAATGTGATATTTCCTCAGTCGTCTAACCAATTGAAATACCAATTGACCCATAGTGAGATAAACTATGGTGTGTTGGTGGTTCATCCAAACCAACAAAAACAATTAGAAGACTGGCAACATCAGTTGTTTGAATCTGTCGCAGAGCAGATTGCTAATTGCTTGAGTTTAAAACATCACCACGAACAAAGCCGCAGAGTTGCCCTAATGAATGAACGTACCGTTATCGCCCGAGAGCTACACGACTCTTTGGCTCAGGCGTTATCTTATCTAAAAATTCAAGTGACACGTTTACAAAAGCTGCAGCAAAAAGACAATGTACAAGAACAAGTGGATGAAGTGATCCATGAGTTAAAAACCGGCCTGACGTCTGCGTATCGTGAGCTTAGAGAATTGCTGACAACCTTTAGATTAAAACTTGATGGGCAAAGCTTAAAAGCGGCGTTTGAACAAACTATTGCTCAGTTACAAACCCGCTCAGATGAATTTGAATTTAATTTAGATTACCAAGTCACACATGTGCCTTTCTCTCCCCAAGAAGAAATACATCTGTTGCAAATAGCCCGTGAAGCCACGCAAAACGCTTTTTATCATTCCAAAGGAGATAAAATCGATATCAAAATTATGATGGATGAGATGTCTACCGTCACCCTTAAAGTGTTAGATAATGGCATAGGCATTCCCGGTGATCCGAATAAACAAAATCACTATGGTTTAGCTATTATGCAAGAGCGTAGCGGCAACTTAGCAGGTGATATCAGCATATCTAAAGCGGAGCGAGGTGGTACATCGGTGATTTTGACCTTTGTCCCTGATTATGCCAAATCCCTTAGTCTGCGAAGCCAGACAGTTTAGTTACCATAAGGCTGACTTTTTCTCTTACATCCGTGTGTTAAGTGAAAAAAAAGGTGCCTTATAGCACCTTTGAATTTACCTTTTACCTAATGATTAGGTTACGGGTTATAAAATTCGCCACCTTTACGTAAGTAAAACCAGTAGTTAATTAATACGCAAACCCCGTAGAAAACTGCAAAACCAATTAACGCTACTTCAGGGGTGGTCGCCTTGATTTGCTCACCTAGTACTTGAGGAATGTAGAAAGCACCATAAGCTGCCACTGCTGATGTCCAACCTAATACTGGGCCTACTTGTTCTTTAGGAAAAACCTGTGCGATGGTTCTGAATGTAGAACCATTGGCAATGCCAGTTGCGGCAAAAAGCAAAAGAAAAAGCATAAAGAAGGGCATGAAATACTCTTCTGGTGTAGCGGATTGATATGCCGCTTTCATGTAATAAGCCACACCTAAGGCGCTGCCTATCATAACAAAAGAACATATTTGGGTGATAAATGCGCCGCCTAATTTATCTGCCATCCACCCTCCTACTGGGCGAATAAGTGCTCCTATAAACGGCCCCATCCATGCGTACATAAGCGCGCTTGGTCCATTAGGGTTGATTACATCGTGGGTCATGGTTCCGTCTACCATGATGTGGCTGTAACCGAAAATAACCTTAATTGCCAGTGGGAAAGACGCGGCAAAGCCGATAAAAGAACCGAAGGTCATGGTATAAATAACACTCATAATCCAAGTATTTTTGTTATTGAATATTTTATATTGGCGAGTCAAGCTCTGACCTATTGAGCCGGGTAAAAACTTAAGCAGCAAAACAGTTAGGGTCACCACCAACACCAATACTATTTCTTTGGGAACACCAAAACCAGAACCATTAGCTGACTCAGGTAACATTAACCAAAGACCCGACGAGGCAGTCACCAGACCAATTGACAACATCACTATAATCAATGCAAATGAGCTCAACGGACTGCCAATATTAGGTGATACCTCTTCAGTACGTATATTATTCATCCCGAACCATGTCAGGAGTAACAATGGCACCAGTACTAACATCCAAACAAAACCTGCATTAGATATGTAACTTTCGGTACCTGCTGGAATTTTGCCTATTAGCGTACCTGAGGAATTAATTAGCTGCATAGGATCGCCGCTAAGTGCCCCAAAGGCGGCAAACGTCATAAACAACGGCACCACAATTTGCATGGTGGTGACGCCAAAGTTTCCTAATCCTGCATTTAGCCCAAGGGCAAGTCCTTGTTGTCTTTTTGGAAAAAAGAAACTGATGTTAGACATGGAAGAGGCGAAGTTTCCACCACCAAAACCAGATAATAACGCTAACAGTTGAAACTGCCACAAAGGCGCATTCGGGTTTTGTAAAGCAAACCCAGCGCCCACTGCGGGGATCATTAATAAAGCTGTGGTGAAGAAAATAGTATTTCTACCGCCACACAAACGAATAAAGAAACTGCTGGGTATTCGCAAAGTAGCGCCGGTTAAACCAGCAATCGCCATCAAGGTAAACAATTCCGCTTTTTCAAATGGAAACCCAAGATTAAGCATTTGAACGGTGATTACACCCCAATATAACCAAACTGCGAATCCGGCAAGCAAGCTAGGTATCGAAATCCATAAATTGCGATTAGCTATCTTTTTACCCTCATCCTCCCAGAATTGTTTGTCTTCTGGATCCCACTTTTGTAGATCTGACATGTGTATTCCCCATAGATATATGTTTTTTTGTTAAACACACTATGGTTCAGCATTAACGGCCTAACAATTAGCATCAATAGGTAGTCACACGTCACATTGTGGGAAGGGCAGTGTGACAGATGTTTTTACTTTGGCGTGCTGCGAGTTATGTAACACATTGAAAACAATGAAATTAAATACATTTTATTGGTTGAGTCAGTCTACCCCTTAATAGGTATTTTAGTTACCTCTAGAATTTTTTTTTAATGTAAATGGTTAGTGTATAATTTGTCAGGTCACTTGATGAGTGATCCATAGGCAAGAATAAATAATACGGAGCACTGCTTTATGCATAATGAACAACCTGCATCTATTCTGATGGTTGATGATCATCCTTTGTTGAGGAAAGGCCTCAATCAATTATTAGCATTAGAAGATGATCTTTTGGTAGTAGGCGAAGCAAGTTCTGGTCAAGAAGCCATTGACCTTGCCCTTGAATTGCAGCCAGATCTGATTACCTTAGACTTAAACATGCAGGGCATGGATGGTCTCGAAACCCTCAAAATCATGCGTGACAAGGGAGTGGACGCAAGGATCATCATGCTAACGGTCTCAGACAACGATGAGGATGTAGTGGAAGCTATTCGTTCTGGTGCAGATGGTTATTTATTAAAAGACATGGATCCTGAGGAAATCATAGATAAATTACGTGAAGCCGCCTTGGGTCAAATGGTGATGAGCGCCAAACTCACAGAAGTATTAGCCAGCGCATTACGCAAACCCGAAAAAGCGGGGAGTAGGGCGTTGGCCAGTTTAACCAGCCGAGAACATGAAATTCTTAAATTGATTGCTAAAGGCATGAGCAATAAATTGATCGCTAGAGAGTTGGATATTTCAGACGGTACCGTCAAAGTACATGTAAAACACTTTCTTAAAAAACTCAATTTACGCTCTCGTGTCGAAGCAGCTGTTTGGATGGTTCATCATCAAAAAGCTTAGGCTTTTAAACGCTATTAATCTCCTTTATCTAAACAGTTTTGTTTGGCTCATGTAAGCGCTCCTTTATGGCTGATTTAAGACGCGTTGATATGATTAACTGTAGACTCTAAGGTTATTTAGGCGAGTTGTTCTCCCATTTTTCGGTGGCTTGTTTATCAGATCCTTTTGCTGCAACCCAAATAGCGCCTTTTCTACTATTTTCCTGTTTCCATAACGGTGCTTGGGTTTTCAGATAATCCATTATAAATTGGGTCGATTCAAATGCGGCCTGACGATGTTTAGATGTCACGCCAACAAATACGATTTGTTCATTTACACCTATGTGGCCAATTCGATGGATAATTCTGATCTGGCCTAGTGCCCATTTTTCACGGGCCTTTGAACATATCATCATGAGGGCTTTTTCTGTCATGCCAGGATAATGCTCAAGATGAATTGCAGATACACAGCCGTCATCATTGAAGTCTCTAACCAAACCAGTAAAGGTGACGACTGCGCCGTCACCATCGGCGTTATTTTTTAGCTGCTGATACTCTAGGAAATGGTCGAAATCCTCTGTTTGCACCGAAATCATCACTAACCACCTGTGACGGGAGGAAAGAATGCAACTTCATCTCCATCATTAATTAGCGTGTCAAATCCACATAAAGTCTGATTTATCGCGACTAACACATCTTGCTCCTCTAACCAGTGCCATTTATTACCACGTTCAATTAAGCGTTGTTTCAGATCTGCAACTGTTTCTTTCCCAGTGTATTCTAAGTTCAAATTAGCACAGTCAAGTCGTTCTCTAAGTTGGGCAAAAAAATGGATGTGGATCATGTTGCACACCACTTTATGCCTGTCGATTTTGCGCCTTGCTGGTTAGCATGACTAAAACTGCACTGCGCGGTAACGAATGTGTTCATGGTTGACGACTCTCACACAAGTTAGCCGCCGACTTTTTCAAATGCGGCACAAAGTTACACGGGCCATGAGCGCCGTTTAATTGTGGTTGAATAATACCTGTCCATGCTGTTTTGCACGCGCCAGTGGAGCCGGGCACACAAAAAATCACAGTTCCATTAGCAAGGCCAGAAATCGCCCGTGACTGCACTGTTGAAGTACCTATTTCCTGATAAGAAAGGTACCTAAACAGCTCACCAAAGCCTTCGACTTCTTTATCGAATAACGGTTTAACTGCTTCCGGTGTTGAGTCGCGCTGGGTAAAACCAGTACCGCCTGTGATCAAGATGGCTTGAATATTCGGATCGGCAATATAAGCAGACACTATTGATCTGATTAAATAAACATCGTCAATTACGATGTCTTGCTTAAGCACTTGATGACCTTCTTCTATGGCACTTAGTGCCAAATACTCGCCAGATGTATCGGTACTTCGGTCTCGCGTATCAGATACCGTTAATACTGCTATTGATAGTGGTTCAAAGGTGTTATTTGAATGACTCATACGCTACCTCAGTGGGTAATAGGAATAAAATAAGGCTTTGTCTTTGCCCATACGCATTGATTTACCGCCCGCTAAGATAATGCTGATTGTAGTCATCACTATCCTCCTAACATTGCTAGTTGTTTGGTTGCGCCGGTAAAACCATCCGTTAGGTAATGACTGATTTTTTTATCTTGTAGGTGCGTGACTATGGTGGCGCAGGTTTGCTCAACGTCTCCTAATGTCAGCAAGTGACGAATGTTAAGCCCTTGCTCAGCAAACAAACACAAATGCAGCTTTCCTTGAGATGAAACGCGTAGTCTATTGCACGCATTACAAAAATCTTTGCTGTACGGCATGATCAAACCGATATTACCTTTAAAATCCGGGTGGCTAAACTCTTGTGCTGGACCGGCGTCTTTGGTACGAACAATACGTTGCCAACCTTGGTCAATCAGGGTGGATTTTATTGTGTTGCCTGGCACATGATTGTCGGCGAAAAAAGTTTGATTATCACCAGTTTGCATTAACTCTATAAATCGCCATGTTACCGGATGCTGTTTTAAATAGTCAAAAAACGCGCCAAGCTCAGCATAGTTAAACTGTTTCAACATGACGGTATTCAGTTTTACGTCTTTGATACCGGCACTGATAGCTTTGTCTATGCCTAATAAAATATCTTTTAGTTTTTGTTTGCCGGTTATTGCGGCAAACATCCTTGGATCTAGGCTATCTGCACTGACGTTTATGGCGTCCAAACCGGCATCTTGATACTTACCGATATCACGCTTTAGTAAGAAACCATTGGTGGTTAGCGCAACCTTCTGTATGCCTTGGGTTTGTTTGCAGATAGCTATGATGTCGGTTAAATCTTTACGCAGTGCTGGTTCGCCGCCAGTAATACGAATTTTAGTCGTTCCCATGGCTGCAAAGGCTTGTACCAGTGTTTGAATTTCTGCCACTGTCATGCCATCTTTTGCGGTGTCACAATCATTACCGTTTGGCAGGCAATAGTTGCAACGGAAATTACACATTTCTGTGATCGAAAGGCGTAAGTAATTAAATCGTCTGCCAAATGTATCTTCTAACTTCACTTGAACACCTTTGTAATCGTCGAGCATATTGACTCGTAGCGCAGCGGATCTTTTATCTGAATTGATTGTGGATGATAACTGCTGGTTTTGTTATTACGCTGAAGGGATACTCACTTATGAGTACAAAAAAACCTTCATACTCAGAGCATGGCTGGCGCGTATGAAAGGTTTAGCCAAGAGTTAATACTTAAGGGTTAACATACACCACAGTTTGTTGCTATCGACCGAAAAGTCATCGGCGCTGTAATTTGCGTATTTAACCAATAGGCCCACTTTGTCTGCTAATGGGTACTTGGCAACAAGGTTAAGCTCGTTACCATAATCGATTGAACCCACGTCAGACTGCAACTGGTGAAATATCGCAGTTAAGCCAAGCTTTCCCACTTTGCCTGACGCTTTGATGTACACATCATTCACTCCTTGCGCAGGCGTACCCAAGAACTTATCTGTGAAACCTTGGAATTTGTGCAGGGTCGCAAGTGGTGTGGTAAAACCTTTGCCATTGTCACTGCCAAGGGACTCATAACCAATACCTAAGTTTACCGCAGAGA